>NZ_JBLZFX010000140.1:0-11631 GCF_050753345.1 Alkalinema pantanalense CENA528
TGTACACTTTGCCCATACGATATTCCTACAAGAGTGGATTTCAGAACCAATCAGATCCTAAATCCATTCTCGCTCAAACTCACAAAATTAATCCTGACACTCCACTAGGCTAACCATAGCCGCAATTCGTCCGATGACGGATTGGCTACACTCAGACCGGGAAATTAGACAGGGAAAGTGTGATTCTTAGGTCTTGCACTTCTACCTACTCGCAAAGGAGATTGACAATGCGAATTCAATTGAAGCAGATGGTTGTAATGAGCGCGATCGCAGGGGTGATGGGATACACCGCCCTGCCAGCCCGTGCCGCTGATATGCCAACTGCAACAACACCTGCCCTAGAAAAAGAAACCATTACTGGGGCTCGATCGGTAGAATTGCCCACCCCACCCGTTGCACCGATGTATTTCACCCTGCCGATCGAAGTGAAAGTGGTGAAAGACACCAGCGTCACAACCGACACGCCCATTACCGACAAAAATTCTAAGGATATTGCAGCCTGGGCCGCAGCGGTCAGTGCCTGCTTAAAGGAAAAGCCAGCCCTGGTTCGTCAGGTGGGCGAAGAGCAAGTTCCCTTTGATGTCAACGGAACCGCCAACGGCACCATCAAGCTGAATGCCAACGACAAACCCGTTTGTCCTGCCTAGGGCTAGACCGATACTAGATTGACAGATTTTTAATTTCTGACACTTAAATTTCTGACACTTAAATTCTGGCGCTAAGTCGTCTCTACTCAATCCTTTTCTCAATTATTTCACCGTTAGTTTTGAAGGATTGTCAGCATTAATCACGGGGGGTGTTCTCTGAGCACCTCCTTCTTTTTTGAAAAATCCCCAAAAAACTCGATCGAAGCGCTCGATTTTTCCTATCCTCAGTCACCATAAAAGTAGTAAGCTCAGTCAGGCAGATTTCTTGGGTTAGGCCCGTTTTCTCTGTTGTGTGGGGTTATTGGTTGTATGGCGCTAATTGTTCAAAAATATGGGGGAACGTCCGTCGGCACAGTCGATCGCATTAAAGCGGTTGCTGAACGGGTGATTAAGACCGTTAAGGCAGGCAATTCCGTGGTGGTCGTCGTATCAGCCATGGGCAAAACCACCGACGGGTTAGTTAAGCTGGCGAGCGAGATTTCGGAAACGCCCAGCCGCCGGGAAATGGATATGTTGCTGGCGACGGGGGAACAGGTGTCGATTTCCCTGGTGTCTATGGCGTTGCAGGAAGCAGGCCAGCCCGCGATTTCCATGACCGGAGCCCAAGTGGGGATTATTACCGAAGCGCACCACACCCGTGCTCGGATTTTAAACATCAGTACCGATCGCCTACAACGCCACTTGGATGAAGGCAAAGTCGTGGTGGTAGCCGGGTTCCAAGGCGTTAGCAATACAGAAGATTTGGAAATTACCACCCTGGGTCGCGGGGGATCGGATACCTCTGCCGTGGCCCTAGCCGCCGCATTGAAAGCGGATTTCTGCGAGATCTACACCGATGTACCGGGAATTCTGACCACCGATCCCCGACTGGTACCGGAAGCGCAACTGATGGGCCAAATCACCTGTGATGAAATGCTGGAATTGGCCAGCCTAGGCGCTAAGGTGTTGCATCCTCGGGCCGTGGAAATTGCCCGAAACTATGGGGTTCCCCTAGTCGTGCGATCGAGTTGGACAGACGATCCCGGAACTTGGGTCACGTCGCCGACGCCGCAACCCCGATCGATCGAAGGCTTGGAGTTGGCCCGTCCAGTGGATGGGGTTGAATTTGACGGGGATCAGGCCAAGGTGGCGCTGCTGCGGGTACCCGATCGTCCCGGTGTAGCTGCGCGGTTGTTTGGTGAGATCGCCCAGCATAGTTTGGATGTGGATTTAATTATCCAATCCATCCACGAAGGCAATACAAATGATATCGCCTTTACGGTTACAAAGGACTCGCTCAACAAAGCGGAGGCCGTATCCAGTGCAATTCTGCCCGCCCTGGGTACCAGTCCCGCCGATGATGCGGATGTCATGGTAGAACAACAAATTGCCAAAATTTCCATTGCAGGCGCAGGCATGATTGGGCGGCCTGGGGTGGCAGCGCAGATGTTTACGGCACTGGCCGATGCAGGCGTGAATATCCAGATGATCTCCACCTCGGAGGTCAAGGTCAGTTGTGTGATTGATGCGAACGATCGGGATCGGGCGATCTCAACCCTGTGTAGTACCTTTGAGATTACCTCGTCGGCCATGCCAACCAAGGCGGATCCTGCGGCCATGGCAGATCAGGCAGAAAATCCTTCAGTGCGGGGAGTTGCGTTGGATCTGAAGCAGGCCCGCTTAGCGATCCGCTATGTACCGGATCTACCGGGGATGGCAGCGCGGATTTTCACCCTGCTAGCAAAACATAACATCAGTGTGGACATGATTATTCAGTCCCAGCGCTGCCGCGTGGTGGGTGACACCATGACCCGTGACATTGCCTTTACGGTGGCGCAGATGGATGCAGAAGCCGCAAAGCAGGTGTTGGAGCAAGCCCAGGGGGATCTGGGCTGTGGCGAAATTGTCGTGGATAGCGCGATCTCCAAGGTCAGCATCGTTGGGTCAGGCATGGTGGGGCAACCGGGCATTGCCGCCAAGATGTTTGACGCGCTGCACCACGAGGGCATCAACATCCAAATGATCGCCACCTCGGAGATTAAGGTCAGTTGCGTAGTGGCGGAATCGGAAGGCGTGAAGGCATTGCAAGCGGTGCATTCGGCCTTTGAATTGGCGGGTAACCAAAAGGTCTATGTTCCTGCCTAGCTAGGTAGGCTAAGGAGTCCGGTTCACTGGAGGGGTTTTGATGAAATATCGATCGCTGTCCCAAATTTCCGGTGAGCCGGTTTCCCATAATCCTGAGATCACCAAGCAAGTCATGCTGCGATCGACGGATGTGCCCCACTTGACCAATTTTTCCCAAGCTCGGTTTGCGCCGGGACAGTCAGCAGTAGCTCACAGCCACGCAGATATGTACGAGGTGTTTTTTGTGGAAGCGGGCATCGGGGAAATTCGGATCAATGGGGAAAGCTATGCACTACTGCCGGGAACCTGTGTGGCGGTGGAAGCTGGGGAGTTACATGAGGTTCTGAATACCGGGAATGTGGATTTGGTGCTGACCTATTTTGGGATTTCGGTTTAACGAAAGTTGACAGCAGAATCCCGATCGTTGCCATCCCCCCGACCGGAATAAATCGAGCTAAGATGAAGCAGTTACGCTGGTTTTTGGGTAGTAACTGCTTTTTTTATGGCGAATACGATTTTAATTACGGGTGCGTCTTCTGGCATTGGCAAAGCAACGGTTTTGCTATTCCAAGAGCGGGGTTGGAATGTGGTTGCTACGGCACGATCGCTGGAGAAAACAGTAGATCTCGCAGCATTGCCTAGCGTACTATGTCTCCCGTTGGATGTGACGGATCAAGCATCGATTGATTCTGCCATCGCCGCAGCGATCGCGAAGTTTGGCACCATTGATGTTTTGGTCAATAATGCAGGCTTTGGGTTAGTGGGTGCCTTTGAAGCTTGTTCTGAGGCGGAAATTCGTCAGCAGTTTGAGACGAATGTGTTTGGCCTTATGGCTGTGACACGAGCTTTGTTGCCCCACTTCCGGGAAAATCGTCAGGGCACGATCGTTAATATTGCCTCGATCGGGGGACGGATTGCCTTTCCGCTGTATAGTCTCTACAACAGCACGAAGTGGGCAGTGGAAGGGTTTTCCGAAGCATTGCAATACGAATTGCGGCCCTTTAATATCAAGGTCAAAATCATAGAACCAGGGCCGATTAAAACGGATTTTTACGGGCGATCGATGAATCGAGCTAAGAAAGCAGATTTAACGGTTTATGATGATTACGCCGAAAAAGTGCTGCCAAAAATTAATCAAAATGGGGAGTTTGGCAGTCCACCCGAAGTGACAGCCGAGGCGATTTACCGCGCGGTGACAGATAGTCGTTGGCGGCTGCGCTATCCCGGTGGGGGCAATGCAAGTTTTCTATTGACTCTACGCAAACTGTTGCCCGATAGTCTCTGGACACAGGTGATGCGATCGTTGGAAAAATAGAAGGGTGGGCATGCTTTAAGCTATTTAGTTTTCTATGTACCCGCATTAGAACTGCTTTCACTATCTCGCATTCAATCACGTTGTCATTAATGGCACTAGATCTTGTTTCTTTACCTATTCCCTAGGTGGAAAGTGCGATCGCGTTGTCAATCATCTATGGTGCCTGCGAAAATCTTTGACATCAGAATGTGCGGTAGCTTTAGGCTTTGAAATGATTACATGGCAGGGGATTTTCTGGTACTTTACAAGACAGTCCCCGCAGGTAGTTAGTCACAGCTTTAATCAGTTGCAATTTGGAGGCGGAGTAGAGCAACAGGTTATTATTTTTTGTTGTTTGGATTTACAAGGACTGTAAAGTTGGATCAATTGAGAGACTTGGCACCAAAGATTTGTGCAATGGTCTTTCAGTAGAATTATGAAATCAGTTGATTTTGGTTTTTCCAACGGACAGCACGCACGATCGCACCTCCGACATTGAGGGCTACAACTAGAACAAATCAACTAGAAAAAATCAATGATTCAATAAACTGTAAGACTGAGTAAAGTTCTAATTTTCCACAGGAATAGAAATATTAGAACAGAATTCAAAAATGAATTGTATACATCTGATGAAGCAACTTCTTGGTGAACCCACTCATTCCGGATAATGTTCGATCGGGCATGTATCTCCCAATGTTGAATGTTTATCTAATGCCCATTACCCAATTTCAGTAGAAAGCTCTATGTATAACGGTCTATCACATCATCCAACAGTATCTATATCGCAGCATCCAGTTACTCAAAAAGAGGATCTTACTCAATCTACAATTCTTAGCGGAGTAGTCTCAATTTTATTTCCATTAATGATTGTGATAATGATCACAGGACATAAAAAATATAAAGTAGCCGCCCGCCAAAGACAAATTAATCGATTAAATCGGATATGGCAACTAGAGGCTAGTAAAAAATTCTCCTAATCTATTACTACTATCTTTCCCATGGCACTTCGTGTTGAAGTCAACCATGACTCAGCGTTCCAAGAATAGTACCTGCTTAGCGAAATCGTTTTCTACCAGAAAACAGAGAGAACTATCTTACTGCAAGGCTTGTAAGACCAAATCAATTTGCGATTGCAACCCATAGCGATCGGCCTAAATCCCCCTTTATCTTTAATAAGGGGGATTTTTAAAGCATTTGGCTAAATTTTTTCCTTCAACAAGAGGGAGCGGATTTGTGGCCTTGATACATCAATTTGATATGACTCAAGGATTAGATCTCAAGGATTAGATCTCCAATGGGGCGATCAGGTATCTACGGTTCGTTCGAGACACTGGCCGAGATTTTTGGGAAACTCGTGCCCCTAAGGGAACAGCGCATAAATAAAATCCCAATTGGGTAGGGGTAGGAGAGTAAAAGGGTAGGAGGGTAGGGGAATGAAGAGGGGATATTATTTCTTTGCAAATCCCTAAGCTTCGTAGATTTTTTATAGCTGAGGGATAGAAATCAAAATTTGAAAACTTTTTGCATATAATCCTCTGCAATGGAGTTATATAGTTCCAGTCAAACCCATGGAGTTTGACAGTCACCTGTAGCAACGTGAATCCTATGAATAGCTCCCAAACGATCCTCTTAGAAATCAGTGGTCAAGCCGCTAATAGCTACTATAACTTTCTCTCCCCAGCCTTTATGGGAAAAACCACGCTCCAACTCAGCGAAACTCGTCTGATTGAACGAACTCGCAAAATGGTAGCCTCCCGCTACTGCGAAGTTCTGCTCTCAGAAGTTGATTCTGCCGAAATTATCGAAGATGGCATCTCTTGGTTACTTGTGCTCGGTATTGTCACCCTTTGGGTCTTTGGCTTAGGACTCATTTTTATCGTTCTCTACTTCATTTTTAAATACAAATATCTGATTATTCGGAGTGGCAGTAATGCTCAAGTAGTCTGTATTGCCAATGCGAACGCAATGGAACGGGCAAAAGCCTTTATGGCTGAAGTTCTCAGCAAATCTGAACAAGCCAAGGGAACAGCGTATAAATAAAATCCCAATTGGGTAGGGGGTAGTAGAGTAAAAGGGTAGGAGGGTGGGGGGATGAAGAGGGGATATTATTTCTTGGCAAATCCCCAAACTCCCCGGATAAACCGTTATTTTGTCAATCTGAACAACTTGCATAAAAAATCCCCAGGCATCATTCTGCTGGGGATTTTGCATTGAGGTTAGTAATCTCAACGGGTTCAATTTCCGTTGTCTAACTTACTGGCCTTGCAATTGGGCATCTAACGTCTTTGTAATTCGATCGCGGGCTTCCTCCAAATGCGCCAGGGTGTACACATCCTTCTCATCCACCCGCTTCAGCCCTCGGCTAATGCCATCCCGTAATTGCTTTAACTCATAGCGCGCTACCGTTCGGGCATCCTCCGGCACCTCCACCTGCCGCAGCACAATCCCCACCATCACATTCAGGTATTCCCGTTGCAGGGCGCGCCGCAGACCCGACAGCTTCAGGGGATCCCCCGATTGCATCACATCGCCCCAAATACCCGCCTGAATCGTATCAAACAATTCGGGAATCGTGAGCGTTTGTTCTGGATTCTTTAATTCCCCATCCCGCAAACGTGACAAGCGATCGTAGGACATTAAGTCATACATCACAATCGTTTGTAGGAACAACACATTATCCAAAATAGGATAATCCAACTTAAAGACCGCTGGATTTGCGCCCCAATGGGACCAACGGGAGGGCGCTAACTTGTTCAACAACGTCGGCGAGAATTGGAATGCCTTCTCATTGAATACATTCATCTGAATTAAGTTCAACGCCTTTCGTTGATCCGCTAACGTCACTGACTCAAACGGTAAACGGCCCTTAGAATCCCCATAGCGCGATCGATTGAAATATTGCCCCCCCACATAATTCGTTAAAAACGAAGCATATTGGAAGTAATAGCCAAACACCGCATTAAACGCCACCCGCACATCATTAAAACTGCCGCCCTGCAAGGGATAGCGTTTATCGATGCGCTGCCACATGGCGCGGGCATTGTCCATTTGCCATTGGGAATAGGTCAGCAAATCGCTGCTCATATCAAAGACATTCACCTTTGGATTGAGCGCGGAAAACATGTCCTCATCGGTTGAGAAAGCCAAATCCGGTTCCGCCGATCGCGCCGCAATTTTATTCAGAAAATCCCGTTCTCCGATCGTCGTGGTGGCATCACTGACCCGGTAACCATAATCGATCGCCCATTCGTCATAGGGCCCAATGCGGTGGGTGTAGTAATCCCCTTGGGGCGTACCCTGGGGCGCTAAATTAACCGCGTTGTAATCCATCACGGAACCCCCCAGCCCTCGTTTATGGGTGATTTCCGGATTATTCAACTCCTCCGGCTTCAGCATGGCACTCGCCTGGAAATTATGGCGCAGTCCCAAGGTATGGCCGACTTCATGGGCAATTAATTCCCGCAAAAAGTCATTGACATACTTCGTCATTTCGGGGCTGCTGGGCAGCACATTTTGCATCAGCGACAGGGACATATGACCCACGGCAAACTGCTGCGCCCCTTCCAAGCCGTAGCACAAATCTTGGTAGGCAATTTGATGGGAACCAAAGCGCAGTCGCGGTAATTTCTTCTCCTGCAAGTCCTTTTGGTTGTGTTGTTTGAGCGATCGCCCCCGAGGGCCATAGTTACAAAGATTGGCATTACCCGTCAGTTGCGCCGCAAAGGGTAAATTCCGTTCTTGGTTTTGTTCTACGAGAGTGCGGAACTCATTTTTCATAAAGCGAACAAAATTCGCATCCACCAACACATCTGCATCCAAAATTTCGCCCGTCAACGGATTCACCCGCGATGGCCCGAGGGCAAACCCACCATCGGTGGAAGCAAACCAACGAATCGTGTTGTACCGCACATCCGCCGGATCCCAGTCGGCATTGTCCGGCATTTGTTTGGCTTCGATCGCGTCCTTAAAGCCAATTTTCTCAAACGCCTGGTTCCACATCAGAATGCCATCGCGAATCGCCTCGCGATATTCCTTGGGTACGGTATTCTCAATCCAAAAGGTAATCGGTTTCTTGGGTGAAGACAGCTCAGCTTTGGGATCGGCTTTTTCCAAATGCCAACGGTTGATATAGCGGACAAACGGCAAGCGGGACGTATCATCGGAAAAATCCTGAAACGCCGTGATGAAATAGCCCACCCGATCGTCGGCAAGGCGAGGACGGTAGGCGGGATTTGCGGGCAAGCTGGACAGGCTGTAGCGCACCTTCAGGTCAAAGGCCCGACTGTCCGGCACGTTATTGATAAACGCGGGCATATCCATGCCCCCAATGCCACCGCTGTAGCCGTAGACAGACTCAATTTCAAGATTTTGTGGAAACGGTTTAATTGAACCAAAGTACGTTCGGCTTTGATCGATCGCGTAGGGACTGCCCAAAAAGTTAACCAGCATCGGCGTGATACCTGGTAAATCCGTCAGCAATAGGGGATTGAGTTCCACTACCACAGATTCGTTAGCTTTATTCAAGCTGCGGATGGGCAGAGCCTCTAAGGTGGAATCACTGAACGATCGCTGCACCACGCCTTGAATGGGAGTGCCCGCCGTCGCCCGGAAATAGGTATTAGGAATGACAAACTGCACGGTATTGTTCACCCGCCGCAGGGTAAACATGAAATCCCCCAAGGGCATACCGCTATAAAGGGCACTCTCCCCAATTCCAGAGGCCAAGGTCATCGCCGCCAAATAGTTCTGATTGAACTGTTCAGGGCGCACTTCCATGAATAGCTTGCCCGTCTTCTCGTGGCGATAAAGAGTAAACAGCCCCTCCAGTTTCTTTGTGTCCTTGGTCAATTGGTCGAAGGGCAACAAGGGCAGTCCCTCACCGCTTTCTCCCGGCGGTTTTCGGGGTGGGCCTCCCTCCGAGGAGCTTTTGGGTAGGGAATGGCCTTGCGCCGTAGCTGGAGCGGCCTTGGGCACGGGTTTAGAGAGCGGCTTTTGCAACCCAGCGGAAATTGGTGGCGTAGTTGCATTGGCCTTTTCTAACCCAAACGGGTGTAACCCAGAAATCGCGTGCCAAGTCACTGGCATCGTCACGACCAAGAGTCCCAGCAAGAAGCTCAAAACAAAGAAAAAGCGTTTCATGGAGGTGGAGAGAGGAGAACGGAATAGCGATTCCCCTCAATATCCCCTTTCAAGGGAGACTTTCAAAGAATTGGTTCCTTTGGAAAGGGTGAGGAGGATCGGATCTATAGCTCGGATCTATAGCATTGATCACTCAATTGGGGATCCGATTGGAATCTAATTGGGATCAGAGCCATCTCAATTGTCACTGAGATATCCCATTTTCACACCCGTAACGGGTTCCGTCTAATGATCGCCCTCAGAAAAGCCGATCATTACGCCGTAAATCGCCCAAATCGCCATGGCTCGCAGGTAGTGACTGGCCCGGAATGTGGCGTTAGCGGTGATGGCTTCCGGTGTGCGGAATTGTAAACCGTTATTGTAAATTTGCTTAACAACCGCCTCGGCGATCGCCCAGCACTCTCGCCGGAAGTCCATCTGATAGAGGAAGGCCGCCAAGCCAAAGTTGATCCCCGTCCAAACTTCTAGGGGATGGGTGGAGTTGGGATTTTCCGGATGGCCGTTGGGTTTGACGCCGTTGGCTGCGCCGATCGGCAATCTGGATTTGCCCAAGGCACGATCGCCCTCGGAAATACGGCCATCACTGCCACTGGCTCCCCCGGCTGCGAGGTACTGGTTAAATTGCACAAAGCAGGCGTCATAGATGGTTTGCAAGGCTATTTTTGCGCAGTCAGGGGGAACGACATCGGGCAAGTGCAGCAGGCGAGCGTAGAACTGGCCGCAGAGTTGATCGGCCATGACCACATCGGAGCCGGATTCCCGATCGATGCGGTAGTAAGCGCCGTTCCACAGTTGGTCGTGGTAAACCGATCGGGCGGCAGTCAACCAATCCCGGAAGGTGGCGATCGCGGGCTCAATGGCGGTGGTATAGGCGGTTTCCGTGGGCGATTGCAGAAGAACTTGACCGACGGCGATCGCCGCTTCCAGGGCAGCAACCCACAACCCACCACAGTAGGCACTGACGCCCTTGAGTTTCCAATCATCGAAGGTCTGATCCGGTGCGCCACCATTTTCAGGAATGCCATCACCATCGAGATCAAACTGCTTCAGGTAATGCAAAGTTTCCACGATCGCGTCCCAACACTCCGCGAGGAATTCTCGATCGGTTGCACCCGTGAGTAAATAATCGCGATAGACTTGCAGAACAAAATCTGAACCCAGATCCTTCCACAGGTTGCAGTCCTGGTAGCTGGTGTAGTTGGTCTTTTCCCAGACATGTTCGTTCGGTGCCCCGAGGTCGTGGGGGGTCGCGCCTTTGACTTTTCGTAGGGCTTCGGGACTGTTCATACCGATCGTGGCATAGTAGCCAATTTTACGACGGCGATCGTCCTGTTGGGGAATGGCTCGGGCAAAGGCAGAGATTACCGCTTTTTCCAGCTTAGGCCACAGCATCAGCAACGCAAAGGAACCGTAGAGCCGAACATCTAAGCTTTCATACCAACGATAGTCGATACATTCCAAAACCGCATACTGTCCCACGGGATCGAGTTCACTGGCAGCAGTCCACAATGCGCCCCCCTGGGTCAGATCGTACAATTCGTTGAACAACGCCATTTTGAACCAGTCGGGTAAATCCGGATGATCCACGATCGGTTGCTGCCATGCTTCAATGCGATCGCGCCAGGTGGCATAGTGCTTCAGTCCCGTTTTAGCGATCGTCCAGGCATTGGTTCCCGTGCGACCAAAGAAATCGGTGTAGCGTTTGAAGTAAGTTACGCCCTCAGCAAATTCCATCACTGGAAAATCCCAGGCCAAAATAAACGGAATTTGACGCGTTTTACCAGGACGGACAGTGATTTTCACCGCGATCGCGCTGCCAATCCGTTCTCCGGCGATCGCGGGAGTTTCGTCCTCCACCTGCGCCAAGGTGCCATCGCTAGCAAAGCTTTGCCATAATTCGGCCCCATCCCCCGCCGGATTCCAGCGCGTGTGATACGTCACTTCCGCTAGGGGATTTAACAGAGTCGCGATCGACCATTCGCCATCCCCTTCCGCAGGACCGTTGGCTGTGACGTTATCGACATTATGACCATTACTATTGCTCGTACCATTGCCCATGACAATACCAATGCGATGTTCGTCGCCGATGAGCTGGTTGCGATTTCCGGCACTTTCTCCCAAGCGTGGCACATATTCATAGACCGGACTGCCATCATCCCGCACTTTCACATCCGGCGATTTGGCTGCATTGGTAAACCAACCAGCCAGATTCTCCCAACTCAGCATAATGCTAACGGTGATCGGCTCCTCGGTGGGATTGTGAATCGTCCAGAGGAAAGCCGCGATCGGGTAACTGGTTTCCTGGTAGTTTTGGGCCAGGATGGGAGAAAATTGCTCGCAGGTGATTTCTACCTGGAAGGGGTGACGGTACTCGAACCAACTGCGGGGGTAGAGGGCGGAGTAGCAGTTGTCAGGGTTGGGAGTTTCAGGGGTGGATGGGTGGGAGGG
>NZ_JBLZFX010000141.1:0-11262 GCF_050753345.1 Alkalinema pantanalense CENA528
AACGCAGCAGGCTTGTGGAACTTCTACTTAGATGCAGCATAAGTTAGATAACAGTCAGGGCAAACCCTGTCCCAGAGCTGGTTTTATTTCCCAACAACTCTATTCATCCGTCAAATATCCACCTGGCGAAGTATGTCAATTAAAAACTTAGTCTTTCTTGGGCTATTAGCCTTCATCCCAATTTCGATCGCAGCTCATTTTCTTCACTGGGGTGCTTTGGTTGTCTTCTTAACAGCGGGAGCCGCAATCCTTCCCTTGGCGGCTTGGATGGGAACAGCTACGGAGGAAATTGCGGTAGTAGCAGGGCCGACCCTCGGGGGGTTGTTGAATGCGACCTTTGGCAACGCGACGGAATTAATCATCGCGATCGTCGCCCTCAATGCAGGCTTGATCGACGTGGTGAAAGCAAGTTTAACCGGGTCGATTATTGGCAACCTATTGCTGGTCATGGGCCTATCCATGCTTCTA
Organism: Alkalinema pantanalense CENA528; assembly: GCF_050753345.1. Classification (NCBI taxonomy): domain Bacteria; kingdom Bacillati; phylum Cyanobacteriota; class Cyanophyceae; order Leptolyngbyales; family Leptolyngbyaceae; genus Alkalinema; species Alkalinema pantanalense. Next base: position 469 of record NZ_JBLZFX010000141.1, read on the forward strand.
GGAGGATTGCGCTATAAAGAACAGGAATTTCAGCCTGTGGTGGCACGGGTCAATGCGTCGTCCATGAACTTGGCGGTGATTGCGCTCTTGCTGCCCACAGCGGTGAACTACACGTCCACCGGCATTGATGAGATCACCATTCAAAAGCTATCGGTTGCTGTGGCGATCGTGCTGATTGGGGTCTATGGGTTAACGCTGTTGTTTTCCATGAAAACCCATACCTACTTATACGATGCGGCAACTGTGGAAGAAGACGCAGCCGAAATGGCAGAAGCTAGCCTTGCGGGAGAAGCGCAAGAAGGGCACCAACCCAATCTAGTATTCTGGACATTTATTTTGTTCTGCTGCACGATCGGCGTCGCGATCGAGTCGGAGTTGCTGGTAGATAGCCTGGAAGAAGCAACTTCGATGCTGGGGCTGACGGCATTGTTTACCGGGGTGATCTTGTTGCCGATTATTGGGAACGCCGCAGAACACGCCACTGCCGTCACCGTCGCCATGAAGGACAAAATGGATTTGTCGCTGTCCGTAGCAGTCGGATCCAGTCTGCAAATTGCGTTGTTTGTCGCTCCGGTTTTGGTGATTGCAGGGTGGTTCCTAGGGCAGCCCATGGATTTAAACTTCAATCCCTTTGAACTGGTAGCCGTGGCCGTGGCGGTTTTGATTACCAATTCCATTAGTTCCGATGGCAAATCAAACTGGCTGGAGGGAACACTCTTGCTGGCGGCCTATGCGGTTTTGGGATTAGCTTTTTACTTCCACCCTGTGGTTCCGGGGATGAGCTAATGGGCCCTAGGGAGTCCGGTAATCCCGCCTCTGCCTAGACTCCGACCAACCGAAATTCATTGCATAATCGTAGGAACAGGGCGATCGCTCTGTTCCTTTTTTAGCGTTAGGCGAAGTGAATCCACCATGGCAACTAACAAAGTGTTTGAAGTCCAAAAAACTGAGGCGGAGTGGCAGCAACTTCTGACGCCGGAGCAGTTTCGGGTTCTCCGTAAACATGGCACCGAGCGGGCAGGAACCAGTCCGTTGGATAAAAATTATGAACCTGGTACCTATGCTTGCTCGGGCTGTGGGCAAGACTTGTTTACCTCGGAGACTAAGTTCAACAGTGGAACGGGCTGGCCGAGCTTCTATGGCCCGATCGAAGGGGCGATCGAGACGTCAGTGGATCGATCGTTCTTTATGACGCGGGTAGAAGTCCATTGCAGCCGTTGTGGCGGACACTTAGGCCATGTCTTTCCCGATGGGCCAAAGCCGACGGGGCAGCGATACTGCATGAATGGCGTGTCGCTAGAGTTTAAGCCTGCCAGGACTTAGGGACTTACAAATAAATAAGACACCGGGTATTCTAGAAGCTCATAGAGCAGAAGGATGGGATCGTTTGCCCAGACTCTTGACAGAAGGATGCCCTAAACCATGCTCAATGAGACGATTAAAGCAACGCTCAAAGATGCCGCCCGGAAGCTGACTGGAGCCAAGAAGCAAGACTTGATCGCAAAAGTTGCTGAAGACTATTTTGCGGGGTCAGCGCGGAAAACAGAAACTGTTTTAGGGTGGCATCGCGAGGCAGTGCAACTAGGGTTGCATGAACGACGCAGTGGGATAGTCTGTGTGGAACACTATCGAGCCAGAGGTCGGCATCAAAGTGAAGTGGTGTTGGCAAATTTAGAAGCCGATATTGCCAGTTTGGTGGATGGGCAAGCCCAAGCAGATCCGAAATTTCAATCGACCTTTTTGTATGCGCGCATCAGTGCCCGAGCCGTGCGAGAAGTCTTGATAGAAGAGAGGGACTACAACGAGACCTAGCTGCCTTCGCGTCAGACGATTGGGGCCATCCTCAATCGCAGGGGGTTCGGCAATTTTTCGCGCAATGGCAAGGATCGCAGCTTAGAAGCCAAACAAGCTGACGATCATGAGACTGAATGGCAATCGGTATTGGTACCTTTTGGCATTCTCAATCTTGATAACGATGAGCTGTCGATTTACTTTGGTCAATCCGCTAAAACCAGTGATTTTATTGTCGATTGTTTGGCCTGGTGGTGGCAGGACAATCAAGTTAATTACTCTGGGATTGAGGAGTGGGTAATTAATCTAGATGGCGGATCTGCAACTCGCAGCGATCGCACCCAGTTCATTAAACGCATGGTTGAATTGGCTCAACGGATCGACCTGCCCATTCGATTAATTGACTATCCGCCTTACCACAGCAAATACAATGCCATGAATGATGCTGGGCAGCCCTTGAGAATTACTGGAATGGAGCGATCTTAGATTCGGTCGAAGCGGCTGTTCAATGGGCCACGAAGATGACCTGGAAAGCCGTTGCTCCAGTGGTTTATCTGGTGGAGGGCTTCTATGAAAAGGGAGTTAAGGTGCTAGCTGAGGAATTAGAATTCTATCTCCCTTGCTGGCAACCCTCTGAAACGTTACCCAAATGGAATATCACCATTCTCCCTAATTGACTGGGATGTTATTTATTTGCGTATCCCCTACTTAAAAAATTTTTTAGAGGTAACACCCATGGCAAGAATCAAGCTTGTTTATGTGTTTCTTGATGTGGAAAATATTCCTTCCCATCCCTACGCCTTTCGAATTCGACGATTTTCGAGACGATTCGGCAAGGTCCACCCCGATCGCCTGCGCGCTTATGCTGTTAACTGGAGGATTCGGGAAGAGGCTCAGAAGATGCTGCAGAAAGCAAGCTTTTTGACCAAAAACGTTGCCCCTGGTGAGAATGCTGTTGATAACAGAATCATTCGAGACTGTACAACGTTTTCTCAACAAGGGAGACCTCAGGACGTTTACATTTTGGTGAGTGGCGATGGGGATTATGTCGAAATGGTGGAAATGCTGCACGATCGAGACAAATATGTTGTATGTCTAACCAGTAAAGCCCATGCGGCTAGTAAGCGGCTACTACAGTGCGTCGATGAGCATTACTTTCTCGAAGATCTCTATTCGTCTAATTAACTAATTTGGATGCTGCATACCCTGGCGAAGATACGAAGGCTCACACCAGGTATTTTTGACTGCTCCTTTTGGGAAATTCCAAGGTGCAGTATCCAGTATTGATGTAAATTTTCTTTAAGATTTTCGGGGCAAGGACTTGACAAACCTAAAAACTTGGAGTTAGGTTAATGAGCAAGCTTCAAGTTAAAGGCGTTCTTCTGAACCTAATACTTTCTTATGTGTTGAAGAATTTAATCTTCGTGGAGATCTCTCCCCTACACATGGTTGAGTATCAGGTTCGCAAGAATATCTTTCACCCAAAAGCCTCTAATTCACTCGATTTTAGAGGAGTAACTCATGACAGAGCAATCGCTTGTCTATGTGTGCGTTGATGTGGAAAATATGCCTGCCCATCCCTATGCAGACCACATTCGACAATTTTCCACGCAGTATGGTCAAACTTGTCAAACTCGAATGCGAGCTTACGCTGTAGATTGGACAATGCGAGAAAAGCCGAGGACAACGTTTCAACATGCAGGTTTTTTAACCCTGAGAGTGAAACCTGGAGACAATGCGGTAGACAACAAGATTTTGCGCTATGGCATTGCTTCATCGATGAATCGTCTATGTCAGCAAGATGTTTATATTTTGGTTACTGGAGATAGTGACTATATCGAACTTGTGCAAGTACTACGTCAACTTAGTAAATACGTCATTTGTCTGACCAGTAAACGCTGTAAATCTAGTCACAAGCTCCTTCAGAGCGTTGATGAACATTACTTTCTCGAAGATCTCCCCCAACTTCTTGCACGATCCCATGAAATCCTTCCCGCTGCCTAAGTTTGAACATGAGACTCTCCTTCAGCAGGCGATGACCCATCGTTCCTATGTGAATGAGAATCCCAATGTTAACAAACATAATGAACGGCTAGAGTTTCTGGGCGACGCAATTTTGACCTTTCTTTGTGGTGAATTTCTTTATAAGAAATATCCTTCACTGCCGGAAGGTAAACTGACGTCTTTACGATCGTCTTTAGTAGATGAAAAGCAGTTAGCTCAATTCGCGATCGCCCTTGACCTCGGTCAACACCTCTTACTGGGCAAAGGGGCGGATCAAACCGGTGGGAGACAAAATCCAAACCTTTTGAGCAGTGCCTTTGAAGCATTGATTGGAGCATATTATCTGGATTGCGATTCAGATATTACTTGCATTCGTCGTTACGTTGAACCCTTCTTTGAAGCCATAGTGGAAAAGCTGACAGTTGAAGCGCCCAATATTAATTACAAAAGTGAGTTGCAACATTGGGCAGCAGTAAATTATGGGGAAAATCCAGTGTATAGCTTAGTGCAAGCGATCGGCCCCGATCACCAAAAGCAATTTGTGGTGGAGGTGCAAATAATAAATAAATCCTATGGACGGGGATCTGGACGCACTAAACAAGCCGCTGAAAAGGATGCTGCACGGGACGCATTAGAAACCTTAGGACTCTTGTGAAGGCAGTTCGCAAGTACCTGCTAAAGCACTGGTTATGGGGCAGAGGGCGTGGGTTGTTGTCGCCGCACTTCGGTGGTCTGACTAATTTCAAAAATCAACGTAAACGGCTGCCCCATGGATTTTTCAATAAATTCCTCAAGCAACTCAACCTGTCTAGGGGTGATAATCTCTTGACTCCGAACGGTTAATCGAATTTCTGGGGGATTCACGAACCAATTCGTTTCTGCTTGAATCAGATCCATATTCTGGAATGTGACCGTTCGATTCACTAATGCTTGCCTGATGCTCGTTTCTAGGCGATTTTGCTTCACCAAATCTACAGAACTAATCCCTAAAGGAATCATTAACCCACTTGTCAAAATAGCCGCTAAGGTCAATGCTTTGCGAGCTTGGGTAAAGGGCGTATATCCCATTAAGAGAAATGCCACCATACAAGATAAGGTGATGCCCAAGAGGTTAGTTAAATAAAGTAGCAATGCACCTAAACTCAGGAGTAAGTTTGAATGGGCTAACCCTAACCCAATTACGCAAATGGGCGGCATCAAGGCCACGGCGATCGCGGTACCTGCCAACGTACCCGAAATTTTGGGTTCGGTTTTGGCATAACCACTAATGCAGCCAGCAGCGATCGCAATGCCTAAATCCAGCAAAGTGGGCTTCGATCGGGCTAAAATTTCGCTCCCAAACGAAGAAATGCCCACAATAGCCCCTAGCCCCCAAGTCAACACAACCGCTAAGAGGGTACCCACCGTCACCGCCACCAGCCCGCGCCGGAATAGGACAACATCCCCTTCCAATGCACCAAAGGCTAAACTACGAATGGGTAACATTAGAGGTGCAATAATCATGGCCCCAATAATCACAGCGGCACTGTTAGACAGCAGCCCCAGTGTTGCAATAATGCAAGAACCTACCACCAAAATTAGGTAACTGAAGCTGAGGGCAGATTCTTCTATCAATTCCTCCAGCAGTTCATCGGATTTTTTGAACCTAGCATGTCTTCTAGCGAACAATTGAAAGCGCCTTTGTGCTTTCAGGAGAAACGGGAGCGCACGCCTTAATACACGTTTCTTAACCATAGATAGCCGAGACGGAGTTTCAGACATTGATGGGTGATTACATTGTTCTCATAATAGGCGTTCTCAGTGCCGGAATTGGCGGAGAATTATTTGTTCGCGGCGTTATTGGACTTGCCCACTGGATGCGAGTTTCCGCAGGAATTATTGGAGCGACCGTAGCAGCCTTCGCAACTTCAAGTCCAGAACTCTCTGTGGCGATCAACGCAGCGATAGAACAGCAACCCCAGATTTCTCTAGGCGATGTTTTAGGCAGTAATATCGTGAATGTTGGCCTAGTTCTGGGACTATCGCTCGTCATATCAGGGATTCAAAGTCCTCGGGACAGCGTCAGGCGGGATTTTCCCATTGCTCTCATGACCCCGATCGTCATAGGGGTACTGGCTCTGGATGGGATTCTTTCACGCCTGGATGGATTGATTCTTTTAGGGATGTTTGGGACTTGGATGATTGCCGTACTCGTGGAGGTGCGTAGACAACAAAGTGCCGCCGAGGAAATGCTAGGGGAACCTCGGCTCAAATTTGCCATTGCATTTTCTATTGTTGGGTTGTTCTTTCTGATCGCCGCAGGACATCTGATTGTGATTGCAGCGAAGGGCATTGCCCTTTCATTTGGCATTGACGAATTTGTAATTGGCGCAACGATCGTTGCCATGGGAACCTCCGTCCCAGAATTAGCAACCACTGTCATTTCTAAGGTGCGGGGCCATGAGGAAATTGGCTTAGGTACTATTGTGGGTAGCAATATTTTTAATAGCCTGTGGGTGGTGGGCATTGCGGCCACGCTGTTTCCCATTACTGTGAATTGGCAGGAAGTTGCGATCGCGCTTGTATTTGGCCTCCTGACGATCGCGTTTACCTTTCCCGCTAGGAATGGCCTGATTGAGCGACGGCGGGGCGTTTTATTGCTAGCTTTGTACACAGCCTATGTACTGACTATTCTTCAAAGAATTTCTGCTCCTGCAACTTAATCCGTCCCTACCACTGCAGGAGGGATAGCAGGGTGAAGGGCTGAAAAAAGCTACGACGATCGAAAAGGTGGGTCATTGACAAGATGATGGCTCACATAGCCGTGATCGTCAGCTAGCAGTGATTACGTGATGATTTTTGAACAACGAAAACCTATTTTTCAAGAGTTTAAGCATAATGGACGTAAGGACATTCCGATGAGGTTTTGTTGCTTATGCTCGAAGTGGCGCTGATTCTGGTTTTGGGCTTTTTGCCTTTGCTATGGTCGTTACTATCCATGCGGAAGTGGGAAGCAAAGGCCCAGGAAGAATTGCAACGGGCGATCGCAGCAGCCAACCGTCGCCAAATGCGTCATTTACTCAACTTACCCCATCCTGAAACGGCACGGGCAACCACCGCGATCGGGAATTTAAACTGTCGGCACAATGCTCATTCAGCTTATTTACGGTGTGCCATTAATCCGATCGGCCCCTGTGAAGGCTGTTTGCATTATGAATCGTGATGACTGAACGATCGCTCCTAGAGCTTAGAGAGAGCAAGGATGACAAGGCACGATCGCAGTATTGATAGATTTTGGATTAGATAAGGTTTGGATTAGATAGCGTTGGGATTAGATAAATTTTGGATTAGATAGCGTTTGATTTAGATTTAGGCATTAGGGTTTGCTGTTGGATTAGGCGGCGTAGTTCAGTTGACCGATCGGTTGGTTGACCATCGTAATATCGGTTTGACTGACTAACATGAGGTCGGCTTGGCTGGATAGGAATTCGGTATAGTCGGCGAGGGTGTCTAGCCCGACGGAACCGAGAATCCATTCCGTTGCGAGAAATAGGGTGGTTTTAATCGTTAATTTAGCAACTGTTTGAAACCATTTGGGGGAGGTTTGGTGGTGCGGCTGGTGGTGGTGCAACATTCGTGGTAACCCTCATCACTTGCTCAATCTCTCTGGTGATATATATGGGCCAGGGGGGGAGCGTTATGCAGGTTACACTGGAGGAAAATACAATTTTTTCTGCTGACCTATGCTGGAATTGCACTGCCATACGACGTTTTCCGATGGTACGCTGACCCCGACGCAGCTGGTGACGGCGGCGATCGCGGCGGGGGTGCGGGCGCTGGCCATTACGGATCATGACACGATGGCGGGCTGGGATGAGGCGCGGCAGGCGGCGGGCCAGGATTTGGAGATTGTGCCGGGGTTGGAACTGAGCACGGTGCACAATGGGAAATCGCTGCATGTGTTGGGGTTCTACCCCGATCGATCGAAATTAGAATCCCCGTTGCAGGAACGGCTGGCAGGACGCAAACGACGGGCGGCGGAAATGCGGGATAAGTTGGCGGCGTTGGGCTATGGGGTGGAGTTGCCGGAGTTGGGGCCGGGGATGGCTCCGGGCAGACCTCATTTAGCGGCGGCGATGGTACGGGCGGGGTATGTGCCTGATTCCCAGACGGCGTTTGATCAGTTCCTAGGGGATGGGAAGCCAGCCTATGTGGAGTATGAGCGCTTTGAGGCGGTGGATGGCATTCGGTTGCTGCGATCGTGCGGGGCGGTTCCGGTTTGGGCGCATCCTTACCTGTTTCGGGGGGGGACGGTGGAGACGGCGTTGCCGGAGTTGGTGGCGGCGGGGTTGATGGGGTTGGAGGTGTACCATCCTCACCACAGTGCTTATCAGGTGGATAAGCTGGAGCGGTTGTGTGGGGAGTTTGGATTAATTATGACCGGGGGGAGTGATTACCACGGCCCCAAGCCGGAGGCGGAGAAGCCGGCCTATGCGGGGGCGCATACCCATGGCACGTTGAATAGTTTGCAGGTGCCGATCGATCTGTTGGAGCCATTGAAGGATGTAGCCGATCGGGTCAAGCGGGAAGCAGAAACGGAAAAATGTTGAAGGAGGAAAGGGTATTCGTTTCTAAGTGTCCGGTAGAGCATTGATACGCTATTGGAGGAAATTGTCCAATGGTCACCCAATCCCGCAATGTTGCTGCGTTGAAGCCTGAAGACATTCCGCAGTCTAGGCTTGAGGTATATCGTCATGTTGTTCAAACGTTACTGACGGATTATGCAGAGCGGTCATCTACGGAGTCCGTTCAATGTATCCCGTTGTTGGACGTGCAAGGTGACCATTATCAAGTGTTATATATTGGTTGGGATGAGTCTGGAAAGCGTGTTTTTAAACCTGTACTTCATATTGATATTATTGATGACAAAATTTGGATTCAGGAGAATATTACTGATCTAGATCTAGATATGTTGCTTGCAACCGCAGGAATTCAACCGTCGGAAATTGTTATTGGGTTTCATTCTCCGTCTTTAAGAAAATTTGGGATTTATGCGATCGAGTAAGGTGCGATCGCGGTGATTTCTGGTTGTAGTGCGAAGTCGTGATCTCAAGAGTCTGTCATCGATCGCTAGAAGCAATGAAGGCCGAAATATCACTTGAATCTGATTAGCGATTATTGTTTTCTCGGTGCAAGTTTCTCAGCGTATTGTTTAGGATCTTCTGGCCAATCGGGTTTCCATTGTTTAGCTAATGTGAAACCTTCGATCGCTTTGTTCAAGTTCCCTTTACGGGCAGACTTTTCTGATTGGCTGATTAAATAATTGGCGGCTCTGGTTAAGCGATCGGGGGTCTGACAGGCGGTTAATTCTTGCAGTTCTGAGGCATAGGTGACGAGATAACTATCTGCCCAATCGCAGCCTCGGGTTAACAATTGTTCCAACGTTTCCACTGGATAAATCAGAACTCGGCCATTGGAAGTTGCGATCGCGATCGATGCTGCATTGGGCGCAAAGGTCACGTCTGAAACAGTAGCGCCTTTTTCTTGAAACTCGGCTATTTGCTGGCCTTGCAGGTTCCAGACCCGCGCCGTGCCGTCGATGCCACGGGTCGCTAGGCTCTTGCCATCGGGACTGTAGACTACGCTCAAGACATCGCCTTGATGGCCTTTGAGTTCCGCGATTTGCTGGCCTTGCAGGTTCCAGACCCGCGCCGTCCCGTCGCTGCCACGGGTCGCTAGGCTCTTGCCATCGGGACTGTAGACTACGCTCAAGACATCGCCTTGATGGCCTTTGAGTTCCGCGATTTGCTGGCCTTGCAGGTTCCAGACCCGCGCCGTCCCGTCGCTGCCACGGGTCGCTAGGCTCTTGCCATCGGGACTGTAGACTACGCTCAAGACATCGCCTTGATGGCCGTAGAGTGGTCGGTCTCGAATATTTGTCAAAATCGTATGGAGTGCCAGTTGTGGACTCATGGTCGGCTCTGGCAAAGCCCCTGTTTTCAAGGCATTCTGGAGTTTTTGCGCTGCCTTAAGGGAACTGATCAAGGCTTCAAACGGTGCAAACTCAAATTGCTTTAAGGAGGCAGTTGCACTCCGTTCCAGGGAAGCAATCGTTTCAGCTTTTTTCTGCGCATCTTTAGCCACAAAGGAACTGGGTACCGCGATCGCCGCCACCACCAGCGCCGCGATCGCCCCTGCCCCACTCGCGATCGTCCAGCGTCGCACTTTGCCCAATTGCTGATTCGCTTCCGCCAGTTCCGTCTCCGCCTGTTCCCGCGCCGTCGTCAAAATCTGATTCGCTTCCTGCTCCGCCGCCAGCAGCGTCTGCATCTCCCGCCGCTCCAGCTCCTGGCTCGCATCCAAAAACCGATAATCATCATCCCCCAGCCGCTTGCCCTCCGCCCAATCCCGCGCATCCTGCAACGCCTGCCCCCGCAACAACCGCGACTCATCCACCCCCGCCGAGGCCAACCACACCGCGATCGCCGCCCCGTAGGGCCGCAACTCCCCCAACGCCCGATCGACCCACCCCCCATCAAACACCGCCCCATAGATCCGGTTATAAAGCCGCAACCGCCCCTGCCGCTTCACCACCAGCCCCGTCAGCCGCAGCTCCAACTGCTCCTCACTCTCATCCGCCGCAATCCCATCCTCCCCCGCCAACACCTGCTGATACACCCCCAGCAGCCGCCCCATCCGCTCCTCACCCCGCCGCAACAACCGATCGCGAATCGTCTTCAAATGCGGCGGCAAATCCTGCGCCTCCCACTGGTCAATCACCCGCTCCCGCACCACCCGCTCCACAAACTCCGCCGATCCCCCTAAATCCCCCTTCAAAAGGGGGACTTCAGAACTCAGATCCTCCCATTCACTTTGCTCCCCTCCTCTACTCATGTCCCCCCCTTGATAAGGGGGGCTAGCGATTATCTTGAAAGTCAAGTAGGTTGGGGCAGAACTTGCCCTGGATTAGCTATGGCCGCAGGGTTCCAGAAGGTTCCCTGCTTGACCATGGCATTGAGA
>NZ_JBLZFX010000142.1:0-11244 GCF_050753345.1 Alkalinema pantanalense CENA528
AGGGATTTGCCAAGAAATAATATCCCCTCTTCATCCCCCCACCCTCCTACCCTTTTACTCTCCTACCCCCTATCCAATTGGGATTTTATTTATACGCTGTTCCCTAAATTCCGAAGGAACTACCCCTAGAAGTTAAAGCCTAGATTGCTTAGCAACGGCTGGAGAAGATTCTGCTGCGATGAAGGGAGAAGGGGATTCGGATTGCAACAGTTCTGGGTGTTCTGCGGAGGTACGACTGGCTAGGGGACGAATCGCATTACTACTAGCATCGATTCTGGCCTCGATCGGCAGTTCAATGCAAAATTCCGTTCCCTGTCCCAGCTCCGATCGGCAGGACAGAGTACCATGGTGCCGATCGACAATAACTTGATAGCTAATGGCCAGCCCCAGCCCTGTTCCTTTTCCTACGGGTTTGGTCGTAAAGAACGGATCGAAGATACGAGTCCGGATCTCTGGGGGAATCCCAGGGCCGTTGTCTCGAATCCGGATCACGACGGCATTGGGTGCGTGCAGTGGACAATACTCCGTCTCAACCCAAATTGTCGGTTGTTCTACGGGATGTTCCGTCAGGGCATCGATCGCATTACTAAACAAATTCATCAGCACTTGGTTCAACTGACCGGGATAGCATTCAATGTCTGGGAGATCGCCATAGGTTTTATGCACAGTGACCCCTGGGAAGCGTCCCGTCGGCTTCAGGCGATGATTCAAAATCAGCAGCGTACTCTCAATACCATCGTGGATATTGGCCAATTTGCGCTCAGCCTCATCCAAGCGAGAAAAGTTACGCAAATTCACAACAATTTCTCGGATCCGATCGGTGCCGATTTGCATGGAATGGAGGAGTTTGGGAAGATCCGTTTGGACAAATTCCAGGTCCATCTCGTCAGCGTGATCGGAGATAACTCGATCGGGGCCAGGATATTGCTGCTGGTAAAGTGCTAAATGGTCTAACAAGTTTTTGATGTATGTTGCAGCATGGCTGAGGTTGCCATAGATGAAGCTCACCGGATTATTAATCTCGTGGGCAATGCCTGCTACCATTTGTCCCAGACTGGACATTTTTTCGCTTTGAATCAGTTGCGACTGCGTAGATTGCAACTCTTGCAGGGCATTCGACAGTTCCATTGTCCGCATCTGAACTTGCACTTCTAGTTGCTCATTCTGAATTTCCAGTTGTTGGAAGGAGGCTTGCAGTTGCGCTGCCATGCTCGTGAACGATCGGGCCAAGCGGCCTAACTCATCCGTGCGATCGCAATCTAGCTGGACTTCGAAGTCCCCCCGCGCCACCTTCTCCGTTGCTTGCAAGAGTTGGTTGAGAGGTTGATGGACTTGGTGGCGCAGGATGCGGTAGAGAATGAGCAACTCTACTGCGAGGGTTAACGAGCCGATGGCCAAGTACAGCAAGCTTTCCTGAAATGCCGCTTGAATCAACAGAGGCATGGGATAAACGGTTACGAAATACCAATCGGGGCCTTGAAGTTTGGTGATGGCCCAAAAGGCTTCTCCCTCGAAATCTTCAAAGACCGCTGCCTCCAGATTCAGTTGTTTGGCCTGGGCCAAAATGCGCTGAAGGTGACGATCGTGGGTGTCCTGAATCGTCAGTTGTCCTTTTTGTTCAAGAATTTTAGCAGTGTACTGGGGATGAACAATTAAAGTGCCATCGGTTCGAAAGATGAGGTTATAGGTGCCCGGTATGAGGTTCTTCTGCGTTTGTGCCAGCAAATCATTCAGAACAATGTCATTGCCGATCGAGGCCACATGGTTCCCCCGATCGTCATCCACCGGGGTCACCAGAGACACCATCCATTGCTTCGGCACCGCATCGTAATAGACCTTCGTCCAGAAGGGGTGGCGAGCCGGATTATGGGTGCGATCGGCTCCGTAACCGTATTCTTCCTGGAGAATATCTAAATCCGACTCCGCTTCCAAGCCCCAGGGGCTACTGGGGCGATAATCCACCGAAAGGTTCTCAGGGCCATTGATCCAAGTATTGGTAAAGCGGCTGGTGAAGGCACGACCATAGAGGCTGGCTAACCGATGAAAGACCACCACCTTGTGTTGTAAGTCCGGAGTCATTGGGACGTTTCTGCCTAGAAAAACGGTGGCGGATCGTTCTTTATTAAAGAAGGCTAATGACTTTCCCTGGGGAAAATTGCGCCAAGTGCCATCCTTCCAGGCATACATCAATTGATTAAATTCGGCTTTAGGATTTAGGGTTGGATCGACTTTCAGGGCTTGCAGAAGGTGTTGTTTGAGAATTTGCTGGTTATCCTGAGCCATGCGGAAGATTTCGCTGTTTTGCCGCCCTTCATCCACAATGCGCTGATAAAGCTGTTGATTGATATTGTCTTCTAAGGTTTTGAAAGAATGCCAATAGACAGTTCCGATCGCGGTGGATGAGATGCCCACGATGGCTACCCCGATCTTTAGCAAGGTTTTGCGGGTTAAGGACGTTTGACCGGATGGAGACTGCCAAAAGGCGCGGTTAAGCCAAGGAGGACAGGAGAAGCGCATCATAAATTAGGGGGCATGCAAGGCGCACAGAGTGCAAAACGGGACCAAGAAGAAGGAATACACTGCGATCACCTGAGCGATCGGTCAGCGGGTGACGGTTTGCCAAGCTCTACGTTGAACTGCATAGAGAGAACTGGCATCAATAGGGCTGAGGGGGGCAACGGGGGAGGGGTGAGCGAGAAGACGTTTGAAGGGACACTTAAGAGTGCAAGCCTTTTAAGACTGGTCGATCGCAGTGCCTCATCCATGACTTTGCCCAAGAATTCCCCGAAAATGACTGATAATACTTCACTCTTTCCAAGATGTCTTGGTATTTTCCTGAAAGCTACGGAAAAACTCAGCATTTTTCTGAGAAGGGTACAGCGAATTCAGCAAATTAGCCAGCCCTAGCGGATGGAACAAAGGAAGGGCGATCGCGGTGCGAAATCCCCGAAAGCAGGAAATTCTCGATCGGAAACACCTGTGTCAAGAAAGACTTACCTCAATTTGCCAAATTTGCCTAAACCGGTAAACGCTAAGCTAGAATTGTTAACGCTTCGTTACGGAAGCATTTTATTTTCCTACCGAAGAAGCAAGTCTTACCCTTTTACCTTAAGTGAACAATCATGTCTCTTCCGATTCGGAACGTTGCGATTATTGCCCACGTTGACCATGGTAAAACGACCCTCGTGGATGCGTTGCTGAAACAAGCGGGAACCTTCCGAGAGAACGAGGATATTCCGGACTGCGTGATGGACTCCAACGATCTGGAACGGGAGCGAGGCATTACGATCCTGTCTAAAAATACGGCGGTCCGTTACAAAGAAACGCTCATTAATATTGTGGACACTCCGGGCCACGCGGACTTCGGGGGTGAAGTGGAGCGGGTACTGGGTATGGTGGATGGCTGCCTGCTCATCGTAGACGCCAATGAAGGCCCCATGCCCCAGACGCGCTTTGTGCTGAAAAAAGCGTTGGAACAGGGGTTACGTCCGATCGTGTTCGTGAACAAGATCGATCGGGCTCGCCAGGATCCCAACATTGCCGTGGATAAGGTGTTGGATCTGTTCATTGAGCTAGGTGCCGATGACGATCAGTGTGATTTTCCCTATCTCTTCGGATCCGGCTTAGGCGGCTTTGCTAAGGAAAAACCGGAAGATGAGTCCGATAGCATGGAGCCGCTGTTCAATGCGATTCTGCGCCATGTTCCGCCGCCTGTGGGTGACCCCACCAAGCCGTTACAACTGCAAGTCACGACTTTGGACTACTCCGATTACTTAGGTCGGATCGTCATTGGGCGCGTGCACAACGGGACGATCAAAGCTGGTCAACAGGCAGCTTTGGTTAAGGATGATGGTAAGGTCGTCAAGGCTAAGATTTCTAAGCTGTTGGGCTTCGACGGCTTGAAGCGTGTGGAAATTGAAGAGTCCGCTGCGGGCAACTTGGTGGCGGTTGCGGGATTTGCCGATGCCAATATTGGCGAAACGATTACGGATCCGGATGATCCTCAAGCGTTGCCGCTAATTAAAGTGGATGAGCCAACCTTGCAAATGACCTTTATGGTCAACGATTCGCCCTTTGCTGGGAAGGAAGGGAAGTTTGTCACCTCTCGCCAAGTGCGCGATCGCTTGATGCGGGAATTGGAAACCAACGTGGCGCTGCGGGTGGAGGAAACGGATTCCCCCGATCGCTTCTCCGTTGCAGGCCGGGGTGAATTGCACCTGGGCATTCTGATCGAGACGATGCGCCGGGAAGGCTACGAGTTCCAAGTCTCGCAGCCACAGGTGATCTTTCGCGAAATGAACGGCCAACCCTGCGAACCGTTTGAAACGTTGGTGCTGGATGTGCCCGATGATGCTGTTGGTTCTTGCATTGAGAAGCTAGGTACCCGCAAGGCAGAAATGCAAAATATGGAAGCGGGCGGTAACGGTCGGACGCAGTTGGAATTTGTGGTTCCGGCGCGAGGTTTGATCGGTTTCCGGGGTGAGTTCATCCGGCTAACCCGTGGGGAAGGCATCATGAACCACAGCTTCTTTGAGTACCGCGCCATGGTGGGCGAAATTCAGGCTCGCTATAACGGGGTCATTATTTCCTTTGAAGAGGGAACGGCGACCTTCTATGCGTTGCAAAACGCGGAAGACCGTGGGGTGTTCTTCATCAAGCCGGGTACGAAGGTGTACAAGGGCATGATTATTGGGGAGCACAACCGTCCTCAGGATTTGGATCTGAATGTGTGTAAGGCGAAGGCACTGACGAACCACCGGGCGGCGGGTGGAGATGAATTGGTGCAGTTGAAGGCTCCGGAAGAGATGAGCCTGGAGCGGGCGCTGGAATACATTGGGCCAGATGAACTGTTGGAGATCACGCCAGAGTCGATTCGTCTACGCAAGTTGGAGAAGAAGAAGCTGGCTGGCAAGAAATAGTTTTGTTGTTCAAGTAATGCTTAATTGATTCATTTAAGGAGGCTGTATGGCCTCCTTTTTTTGATCGAGTCCTTTTTGATCGATCGAGTAATGTGTTTGTTAAAGATGCAATAAGCAATTGACAAATATAGCAATGCGAGGGGATGCGGAATTTTCGATTTGAGAAAATTATGGCTTAATAGAAAGTATTGCTAGTTATCACTTCTCTAATCATCATGGCCGTTCCAGATTATCAAAGCTTCCTATTGCCTGCCCTATCGTTTTTGAGTGATGGATTGGAGCGCTCTAGCCGAGAGGTTTACGATGCAATGGCATTGGTGTTTTCGTTAACTGATCAAGACAGAAAACAGCTTCTTCCTAGCGGACAGCAAGCAACCTATGAGAACCGGATTGGTTGGGCGTTGACTTATTTGAATAAAGCAAAACTATGTGATAAGCCTGCTCGGGGAAAATTTATAATTACACAGCGTGGACAGGAAGTTTTGCAGAACAAGCCCACAAAAATTGACAATAAATTCCTCCTACAATTTCCCGAGTTTCAACAGTTTAAGCAGCGTACACCTAAAACGCAAGAGGATTTTGAAAAAAGCCTGGAGGCTGATAATGCCCAAACACCTGAAGAAATTTTGCAGGAAAGTTATCAAGCATTAAAGTCAGAACTGAAAGAAGAAATTTTACAACGGCTGAAGGGGGGGTCACCTGCTTTTTTTGAACGGGTTGTTGTAGATCTACTAGTCGCAATGGGTTACGGGGGTTCTCGAAAGGAAGCTGGACGTGCGATCGGGAGAACTGGAGATGGTGGAATTGATGGCATCATTAATGAGGATCCCCTCGGCCTAGATAGCATTTATATCCAAGCCAAACGCTGGGAAAACACTGTAGGTCGTCCGGTTGTTCAAGCATTTGCCGGAAGTTTAGAGGGCTTTCGTTCCAGAAAAGGGGTGATGATTACGACTTCAGAATTTTCTAAAGAAGCCAAAGATTATGTAACAAGAATCGAAAAAAAGATCATATTGATTAATGGAACAATGTTGGCAGATTTAATGATTGAAAATGACGTTGGTGTTGATGAGAAAGAAAGATTTGTAGTCAAAAAAATTGACAATGACTACTTTGAGGAAATTCTATAAAGTAATTCCCTCAAAGTAATTATGACAGACAGGTCATCAACAAGGTGATAAAATTATATGATTCTATTTAATTTATGACTTCATCGCATTCACAGTAATAGGTAGACGGATGCAGAAGGTTGTTCCTTCGTTGACCGTAGACTTGACTTCTAGTTGCCCACCATGTTGCTCTACGATGATTTGACGGGAAATAGCCAGTCCTAATCCAGTCCCTTTGCCGATCTCCTTGGTCGTAAAAAATGGATCAAACAACAATTGTTGAATATGATTCGGAATGCCCGGGCCATTGTCAGTAATGTAAATTTCAACCTGATTATCGGACAATTGCACGGTACAAATACGAATAAAGGGTTGAGGTGGATTGTTTTCCTCCAGGGCGTCGATCGCATTCGATAGGATATTCATAAAAACCTGATTCAGCTCGCCCGAGAAACATGCAACCTGGGGCAAATTCCCATATTCCTTAATGATCTGGATTTCGGCCCGCGAATACTCAGCATTCCCCATCAAAATCGACTGAGCTTGAAGACGACTCTGTAAGATCATTAACGTACTATCAATCCCCTCATGAATATTGACGGGTTTGAATTCCGCTTCATCCAAGCGAGAAAAGGATCGGAGCGATCGAACAATTTCACTAATCCGCTCCGAACCCGTTTTCATTGAAGCCAGCAAATTTGACAAATCTTTGCGAATAAATTCCAGATCGAGCGCGTCAACTTGCTTAGAAATTTTAGGACTCGGCTGTGGATATTCTGCTTGGTACAGTTCAATCAAATGCATGAGATCTTGGAGGTACTCCGAAGCATAGGTGATATTGCCATGAATAAAATTGACTGGATTATTAATTTCATGGGCAATCCCTGCAACTAACCGTCCCAAACTAGACATTTTTTCACTTTGTACCAGTTGAGCTTGGGTCAGTTGAAGTTCTTGGAAATTCTGTTGCAATTGTTGCTTGGCAGCATCAGAAGCTGCTTTAGATTTTCTCAATTGAGTGTGTTCAAAGTTTTGAACCTGCCAGAGTGTAAATATCATTCCCACAACCAACCCAACCACCACGATCGCGATCAAATCTAGTAGCCGCAATTGGTTGTCAATATTTTGGCGGGGAATGACCAAGGCAACAGACCAATCGGCTTCCTGTAGGGGAATAAAAGCGACATATTTTTGTGTTCCATCCATCGGAACGAGTTCAATGCCTCTGCCTTTGTGAACCATGCGGTGGGCAATTTTAGCTAAATCATCATCTGCCGGCTGTAGAAAACTGGGAGCAGGTTTATCAAGATTGGACAACAATGTTTGGTCAGGATGAACGATCGGTTCTCCCCGAGAGTTCAGGGCAAAGGCATAACTCCCCTCACCATGCTTCAACTTATTCACAACCTGCGTCAACCGATCCAGAAGAACAATCCCCTGAAAAACCCCGATCGGAGCATGGTTTGTTGCATCATTGGACCAAATGGGTGTAGCAATTATGAATTGGGGAACCTTGAGTACTCTGCTAATCATGGGATCGCTGATATGGCTGTTGCCAAATAGAGCAACTTGAAAATGCCGACGATCTTTGATGTTGGCGCTATTGGGGCCTCTACGACTGTGAAATACATTGCCGTTCGGATACACCATCGCAAAGGCAATGAAATCTTGAATACGCTTCGTTTCCTTCTGCATGTATGGTTGGACGATCGACCAATCGAGCGATCTCACGATTTGAGTATTGGCCATCATCCCAACTTCAGCTTTCCGGGTTCCCAACCATCGATCTAGTTGGGTTGCTTGCTGCTGTACTTCCAAAAAGGCATTTCGCTGTAGATTCTCGAGCAGGAGACTCCGCACAAATTGATAGCTGAAATAAGCCGTTACGCCAACGGTAAGGGCGGTTAACCCGATCGAGAATCGTACCCAAAAATTCCGTTTAACCGTATCTGTTTCCTGGGAGAGTAAGGTTCTCTGGGGTGAAAGCTGGATGGAAAAGAATTGAGAGAGTACAACAGGGAAATTCATCACAGGAACACCAGTATTTGTAATCGAAAGAGTATTTGTAATCGAAAGAGATGGGAGATCTCAGTGAGATCAGATACGCTGTGCTTAATCAACCCACTGAATGAAGTGATTTATCCATCCCTGGGTAATAAAATTGTGAAAACTGTACCTTGCCCCAGTGTGGAGTCCACTGAAACCGTTCCCCCGTGCTTTTCCTCCACGATTTGCCGAGCGATCGCTAACCCTAATCCAGTTCCTTTGCCTACAGCTTTGGTTGTGAATAGGTGGTCAAAGATTTTAGTTTTTACGTCCTCACCCATGCCTTTCCCATTGTCCCGAATCCGAATTTCGACAGTATTGTCTCCTGGCAAGGCTGTTTGAATCGTAATCTGTTGAGGATTGAATGTTAATTCACTGTAGGTTGTTTGCTGCGCCATTTCATCAAACATGTCGATCGCATTGGCGAGAATGTTCATGAATACCTGATTGAGTTGCCCCGGAAAGCAATGAATTTCAGGAATTTCACCATAGTTCTGAATCACTTCGATCGCCGGTCGATGCTCATTGGCTTTCAAGCGATATTTCAGAATCAGAATGGTACTATCTATTCCCTCATGAAGATTAGCTTTGACCTTGTGTTCCCGATCAGCCCGCGAGAAGGTACGCAGGCTGGTGCTGATATTGGTGATACGATCGGCGGCACCTTCCATGGAGTTGAGTAACTTCAGTAAATCCTCAATCAAAAATTCCAAGTCAAGCTCTTCAGCCTTCTCTTGGACAGGCATTGCTGCATTAGGATGGTGGTGCTGATAGAGGGCTAAATAATCGAGTAAATCTTGAACATAATCTCTGGTATTGTGAATACTGCCACTGAGGAAGCCGATGGGATTATTAATTTCGTGGGCTACGCCTGCGACCAAGTTACCGAGCGAAGCCATTTTCTCACTTTGAACAACTTGCAGGTGCGACTGTTGCAATTGCTGGGCATAGTCTTGAGCTTGTTGATAAAGTCGCGCATTTTTTAGAGAAATCGCAGCTTGGGTGCAGAGGAAATTGAGTACCAGAATTCGATTGTGGGTAAATGCACCACTGGTAACTTGATTTTGTAAATGTAGAAGACCAATCAGTTGTCCTTGATTGAGGAGCGGTAAACACAATAAGCTTTTGGGTTGTTGCTGTTGTAGATAATGTTCGATGATCGGCAAATCCGTTTTGAGGTCATCAATGACCACCGTTTCCAAGGTGTTTTTGACATATTGAATCAGCTTAACCGGCACATCAAGACTACTTTCTAGTGGCTGTGTGCAGAGTTCTGTGACTTCAGGGGTGGAGATCGCCCGTACTTGCCATTCTCCAGTATCACTCGGAAGGATCAAGGCACAGCGATCGGCTCCAGAGTTTTGCAGAATGATTTGGGTCAGTTGATGTAGCAGATCCTCTAATCGAATAGTGCTGGAGAGGGCTTGTGAAGCTTTGAGGATGGCCGCGAAGTCCAAGGCTGGGTTAATACTAGTACTACTGGAGCTTTTATGAGGGGTGGCAGGTACTGTTACGGTTGCTGGGGCGATCGTCATCATTGTGTTCAAGATACCTGCCGATGAGTTGGTTGGCTGTAAGATGGCATGGAGTAACTTGGGGTAACGAGTTTCGAGATCAGTAACTTTAGCCTTGGCTCCCCAGTGCGCATAGCGGTAGTAGGCTTCTTGCAGGTAGCCTATGGCAACTTTTTCTTTACCCCAATCCAGATAGAATTTAGCGGCTAGTTCATTAGCGAGTGCCTCATCTTGGATGAACCCATTCGCTTTAGCGCTGGCGATCGCGCGATCGTAGTAATCGATCGCTTCCCTTAGGTCGCCTAAAACTCGATAATATTCTGCCGCAACTAATTCCCAGCGATGTTGGTGATTGGCGGGTGCGAAGGTTGCCCAATGACGTAACTGATCCTGTTGTTGTTGAACTTGCTGTAAAATTGTGGGCTGCTCCTCAGGGGCTATATTGGGATAGCAGCGCAGTTGAATGAGGGCATCAAACCAAACGTAGAGAACTACAGTAAATGTTGCGGTTCCCCCTTGGAGATATTCCTTCGCCTCTTTTATAATGCGTGCAGCTGGCTGATACTCGTTAAAAAGATAATAAAGAATGGCTTGATTGATATACCAGTGGAATAACCCAGTAAAATTGTTACTCACTTTCAAGGCTGGCAAAGTTGTCTCTGCATCAAACAGTTCTCCACTGAGAATTGCTGGGTTCTGATTCTGCTCCAGTAAGTTCAAAACAGCCTGTTGGTAAGTTGTTTGTAGCAGTAGGGAATGTAAATGTTCGTGCTTTATAGTGACTTGCCGATAGGCTTCCATTTTGGATAGCAAGTCTGAAAGCACCTGCCCTTGAGAATAAGCATAGTTACAATAGACGCCTGCATTGAGATTGGCGGATTCTAAGTCTCCCGTTTCAATTCCGTCTTGGTAGGCGTGTTCCAATGCGGGAACTACGGTAGATAAAGCATCTTTCCAATGCTTAATAAAATAGTAATTGATAAAGCCACTGCGACTGTAGGAATTCTTCAGGTGTAAGCGATCGCGTAAAGCTAATGCTAATTCTCCAAAGGCATAGCCATTTTCAATATCACCCACTACACCACAGAGAATCACACCATAGTCACTATAAGTAAAAACAGAGACGGGACAATTGCCAAACTGAAGTGAAATTTCAAGCTGCTTACAAATCAGTAATGGCATTAAAAGTGGGGCTACAGTATAAGCACTAGCAGATAATCCACTCATTAATTGCATTTGTGCAAGTAAATAAGGATCGGTCAGCGAAGGTAATTCTAGAAAATTGTGAATTTCTCTCTCCGCCCATAGCGCTCTCGTTCCGCCGAGGGCTTGTCCAATATCGGCTTGAGTGGGCTGGGCTGGAAATTCTAGTCCTAGGGCTCGTAGCAATTCCAAGCCAATTTGTAACGACTCCAAGAGCCGACCCTGTACACTCACTCCAAGAATCCGATATTGCTGGACTTTAATCGTGTCTAACAAAGATTGTGCTTGCTGACAAACCAAAGTAGACCAGCGTTCCAATTCTACAAAGTTAGATGTAAGATAATTTGCCTCAGTGATTTCTTCGTGAAGTGCCAAGCTGAGGTCATAGTGGGTCTGCCAGCTATCTTGAGGCAAAAGTTGGATGCCTTGCTCAAAGTACGCGATCGCGGCTTG
>NZ_JBLZFX010000143.1:0-10955 GCF_050753345.1 Alkalinema pantanalense CENA528
TGTACACTTTGCCCATACGATATTCCTACAAGAGTGGATTTCAGAACCAATCAGATCCTAAATCCATTCTCGCTCAAACTCACAAAATTAATCCTGACACTCCACTAGTTCGCTGCTAAACCACTTTTGCTTCTAATGACTTGAGGAATTCTGTATTGACGCCAGATTCCCGAGTCAAGGCAATCTTACCTGTACGAGCAATTTCGCGAATTCCAAACTTGTTAAGCACCTGGACGATCGCCACCATTTTCCCAGGATCCCCAACCACTTCTAGCGTGAGAGAATCTTCTGCAACGTCAACTACTCTTGCTCGGAAAATTTGGGCCAATTCCAGCAGTTCCGATCTCGTCCCACTGCTAGCATTGACTTTTAACAGCATCAGCTCCCGTTCCACACAGGGGACTTCTGTAATATCTTGTACCTTGAGGACGTTAACAAGCTTGTAGAGTTGCTTGGTCAGTTGCTCAATTTCGCAGGCATCCCCCGGCACCACCATGGTGATGCGAGAAATCCCCAGTTGTTCGGCTGGGCCCACGGCCAAGCTCTCAATATTGAAGCCACGACGCGCAAATAACCCAGAGATGCGACTCAAGACTCCAGCTTCATCTTCAACTAAAACAGACAGCGTGTGCTTCATAGCAGGTCAGTGGCCGAATAATAACAAATGTAACTCCATGAGTGTGACTCCATGAGTATGAATTCAGGCGTTGACTTCATGAAGGTAACTGGATAAATGTGACTTGATGGAACAGCTAGCCTGTAGCTTACGCAAATTATCAGCTTACGCAAATTATCAGCTTGTGGCTCAGCTAGATCATTTCACAGTTATAGAATTCTAACGCGAATCGCTTTCCATTCCCGTTCTTCTTGACGATGTGAGGCTGCTCGCTTAGAAGCTAAAGACTTTCGAGCAGTTTCACTCTGCGTCCCGTTCATTATTGTATGGTTCAGGATGAGTTCCATTAGGAGATTCGAGATCGAGCGATCTGAGTCCTTGATTTGGCCAAAGCCAGTTGCTTTCTAGATTACGAGGGGACAGATGAAACTCAAAAGCGTGGGGGGCAAATCTCAAGATTTCCCTATTTTGGAGCTTCTATTGTTGAACCAATGTGCTCTAAATTGTCCAAGGTTGGTGATTTGATTAACTTGAACAAAGTCTAGCCTTATATCTTTTTACAAATTAGAACAGTTGGAGAAATTAGGATTATGGGTTGGTTACAGAGAATTTTTGGTGGTGGGGATCAAGCTGCACCTGAAGCGACAGCCGCGACTCCTATGATGGCTGAGTCAACTCCTACGGAGGCTATTCCCGCTGAGCGTGTGGGCTTAAACGGTGAGTACGATCAAAGTGGATTAGCGAAACGAGTGGCTCAGGCGTTTGATCAGGATGCCGCTGTGGCTGATATTGATACGGTCTGGGTTGCCCAATTAACCGGGGAAGTGGTGCTAAAAGGTAAAGTCCCTAGCCAAGATACTCTCAATCGTTTGGTTGAGATTGCTAGTGCCCAAAGTGGAGCTACTGGGGTCAATGTGGATCAAGTTGAAGTGGGGTAGGGGCGATCGTTCCTGTTCCTGAGGGTGATGCAACCTGGATCTTAGACTGAGATAGTACAGAAAATGGTCTGGGTAGATTAACCCAGTTTTCAACCGCTGATCAGGGTTTCGAGTGATCAGCGGTTTTTGTAGGTCTGATAAACTTTACGATCGCTCAAGCCAACCAATTTGAACAAAATGGGTAGGACGTCCTCCCTCTGAAGGGAGAGGATAGACGCGGTGAACAACTAGGTTGGAGGGGAGCGCTGTTGTGATGTTTTCCTGGGCCCATTCTCCGATCGTAGGGGTCAGCTGAGCTGCCGTAAGAACTGCCGAACCCAATCCGACCAGTTGCGTTAGTGGATCTTTAGGCAGCAGTATATGGGCACCTAGTGTCAGGCCTACCGTTAAGGCCATCCCAACTGCTACGTTCGTTCCACAGCGGGGGTGAATTGCTAATGTTGCCTCTCCTGAAGTCAGCCTGTGCAAAGCCTGTCTGACTGCTCGAGTCAGTTCAGCCGTTTCAACCTGACCATAGAGATAAAAGCCTTCGTGGGTGGATAGTCCGCTTAAGTGCTCATCGTCGATCGCGCTGGTGCGAGGTAGGCGAGGACTGATCCGTCTAGCGCGATTCAAATGGTGTTCACTCAATACCCAGACAGTGCCATGTTCCAAAGCATGAATTTGCCGGAGTAGAAGGATTTCCCGGAAACTAGGTAACCCACTCATCTGCTGGAAAACTTCTGCTTCCCAACCGGAGAAGAACGACCCTGATGGAGAACTTTGCGAGATAGGCATCGAGAATAGCGAAAATGAAGAGAATAATGTTGATGCAGTTTCTATCTAGTCTATGGATTACGCCTAGACTAGGCTTTCCCTAACACGATTCATTCACGAATAGCGTTCATCTTCAACGTTCGTCTACCAACGTTCATCTACCAATGTAGCGTGCCCATTTTTGAACCAGCTACATTGTTGCAAATTGTAGTGCCTACCGGTTAGTTGGAGTGCTTTATCTGTTTCACAGCAAAAAACCGATGGTTAACCATCGGTTTGATCGGGGAAAAAAGATTGGACTGTCAAAAAAGATGACTACATAGGAGAAGGACTGAGGATAGAAAAGAATTGATGCTCAAAGACATGGATGCTCAAAGACATGGATTTCGTTGGGCCAGTGCCAAATAAGTAATCCTACTTCATTCAACTGAAGGTCATGGCTTTGATGAACCGACTTTGATGAACAGGCAGTTTTGCCTAAGCAGCCTTCGTTCCCTTGGATCCAACAGGCCTCACGACTTCAACGCCGTTTTCTTCCAAAATCACTACTGGATCGGATCCTGAGAAAACTTCAATGCGCTTAACAAGAATCTGGCCGTTCGATAGGCGCTGTCCTGCGGAAACATAGCGGCTGGTTGGCTCGTTGGGAGCCTTAACGATCGCCTGAGCGGTTCCTCGAATCATCACTACTCCACTCACTTCAACTGCTCTGGCTAATGTGGGTTCAGGTAAAGGCGGAATGGTAGGAATTGCGGAAGGCTGAGAAGGATTCAGTCCCGGTCTAGGATTAATCGCAATGGGAGGCTGAGAACGGAAACGAATGGTTGGGACGACATTCGCTGGAGGTTTAGGAAAGTTGGGTAAGCTGGGTAAGTTATTGTTACTAGCAGAACCTTCTTTGCTCTCGGGTGGAAGAGACGACGGTACAACAGGAGTTTTAAAAGAAATCAATGGAGAGAGTGCAGAGAAAGGATCCGTCGAACTCCCTTTGCCGGATTTGATCCCAGCTTGCACTTGTCTCGCTCGCTCTGAAGGATCGGTAGACTTTTGCAATTCCGGAATGCTCAAGGTGCCGACAGCGGTCTTTTTCTCCCCTGCCCCTTTTGCCTGTGCATTTTTTTGTGCCACTAAAGGCTTGTTAAAAGGCTGAGTTGCTGCTGGACTTTGGCTGGTAGGAGCCGCACTGGGCGATTCCGATGGTGCTGTACTAGTTTCCTCCGATGTACATCCACCGATCGATAGCGCCCACAGGCCCACGATCGCTAGAATTAACTGTCTTTGCATCTCCAATCCCCGAAAACTTTTCCTTCAAGATACTCCCTATTTTTGCAAATGGCACAGTTATTAGGAAGAACTGAGATTTTTGCCAGAAACACCGGATTATTCGGGGCCTACCATCAGATGTTGCAGCGTTTCCAGACCTTTTTTGACGCGCCGAGAAACGGTTACACAACTTACCCCCAAGCGCTCAGCAGTCTCCTTTTGAGTCAGATCGTGCAAGAACACAAATTCTAAAATTTGCCGTGTGAGGTTTTCGAGTTGTACGAGGGCCTGTTGTAAGCGGATTTGATCTTCCTGGGCTAATTGGAAGCTGCGATACTGATGATCTGGCACTAGCTCACCCAACGAAATTGTGCCATTTTCGTCGTGATTAACCGGTGCATCCAAGCTTAACAAGGCACGATTTCGCAAAGCCATCTTCATCTCTTGCCATTCGGTCACGGAAATTTCCAATGCCTGCGCAATTTCTTGATCATTGGGAGTTCTTCCCAACTGGTGTTGAAGCTCTTTGACTTGGCTAATCGCTTGCCGCTGCAAAGTTTGCCATCGACGAGGAATCCGAACAGAAGGACTCTTATCTCGCAGATAATGCTGAATTTCGCCCCGAATGTAGGGAAGGGCAAAGGAACTAAAGGCATTTCCTTTTGTCACATCAAAACGTTCGATCGCCCGAATTAAGCCAATACAGCCCACCTGAATTAAGTCATCATAGGTTTCGGTGCATTGATGCATCCAATGATGGGCTTCTTTACGAACCAAGCCAAAGTTCAACTCAACAATTTGATTGCGAATCTGAGCTGAATGGTTGCGCTGATACTCCTGTAGTAGGCGTAGACTTTCACTCTTCAGTTCACTAGAGACCGAGTTAAACATGATGTTATTTAGTTGGGTAGAGCAAATCACCACAAACAATGATTAGATGTCAGCAAAGATTAGATGTCAGCAAATCGCTGAGAACGAACCTGCAAAATCACCAATCGCAGAATGCACCTACTGAGATATAGCCATATTGACTGCCACTACAGCTATAGAAATCTTGAGCTGTAGAAATCTTGAACTATAGATAACTGGAAAAATGGGTCAAACAGTTTCCTGAAAAATGAATCCTCTTTGACAGCTTAACCTCAAGGTATGCGTTCGTACACTCTCCTACAACTGCATTTCTACTGATGACACCCCCAAAATGCATCTTCCCTATGGCGGCTTTCCACAGGTTCAATCTGGAATTATTTCACTTTAGGATAGGTTGTTTTTCACAGTATGGCTTTTCGGTAGGGGCCTCATAGGATTGGAAGGAGTATTGGGTTCGGGTGATTTCGAGGTAACTAGCTCTTCCCGCAAACCTTTGACTAGAACAGCCGGGATAGTATAGTCTCTTCAAGTTACTCCCGTCATACCTGAAATTCTATCCATCAAACTGCATATTAAAAAAGATGGATCATATTTGATCCATCTTCTTTGAATTGACAGCTAGTTAAAGGAACTTGTCCAATAGCAGAATCTCTTGGTAGGAGAAATTAGGCAGTCGCTGCAACTCGTCCATAGAAAATTCCACGGATCCGTACATCGCTAGGTTCTTTGGAACCCATGTCGGACTCTGAAGGCTGGAAGCTCTCAAAGTTACCCGCCACTTCGCCAGTCTCACCATTGACTCGAGTAATCTGGAGCGAGATGCTGCCTTTACCAGTCAAGAACCGTTTGGTATTCTCCTTGGCTAGTTCTTCATCGTCTCCACTGGAAGGAATCGCGACGGCACTTTCGTAACCAGTTGTTAAGCCACGTCCTTTAGGATCCAAGAAATTCGAGGTTCGATAGGATGGAACTCGAAATTCGCCTTGAAAGTCGGTGGAAGAGTTGATGGCATTTAAACCAGCTTGGCTAGTAGCGACCAATCCTTTGATAGTGAACAGCATTGGGAATTGTTCACCACCAGGGAGTTGAACGGTAACCGCTTGGAAGTCCAGGCCATCTTCTTCTTTGAAGGTCACGCTGCCATCAGAATTGACAGTTAGCTTGCCTTCCACAGCGTCGATCGACGATGTGTATCGGGTCATGACTTTACCAGGCACAAATTCAATCTTTTGACGCTTACCTTCTCCTTCAACTTTAACGGCAAAGTTGGTGGGTTGTAAGCAAAGATCTTTTAGCGCGTAGGACTGTCCGCCCGTTAACGGTACAGAACCTCGAGCTGTTTCTTCCAAGGTAGGGCACAAGTTTGCCAGACCGGTGTTGTGAATTTCTTCGTAGGTCAAGCCCTCTTTGCTAGTGGGGGCCTCACTACAAGCAGTCACGAATACACTCAGACAAAATGCCAGGAGTGCAGCGATGATAGCGCGGTACCTCATGGTCAACCTCAAAGTCAATGTCAAAAAATCCCGCAGTGAAATTCACAATCAACCGTAGTCGCTTGAAATCAAGCGAACACTACTGGCTTCATCCACTGACAGGCTTTGGAATATTTAATAAAGGCTATAGGTCAGCTTGAACCTCTCATAGCATTTTACATGGCTTGTTACACCTTCCTTGGGCTTTGATTGAAACAGTTTGAGAAGAATCGATCGAAAAGTCCATTTTCTAACCGATATGGATTAAAACTCAGTCCTAAAAATCTGGATTTTTATCCAATGCTTTACTCCAACTTGAGGTTCAGATTACTATCCTGAGCAAGTTAAGAACTCAATTCATTAAAGACTTACACAGATTTCAGGCGCATTATGAAACATCAGGCAACTCAGCAATCGGCCTCACACACACCGGAGCTACAAGATCTGATTGGAGTGGTCAAGAATTTGGCTAGACAGGCGGAGGGGGATACGTTTGCGCTGCTAGCATTGCTGCGGGTATTGGAACAATTACACCGAGAGATTTTTGAGGGGCCATTCCAGGACTCGTTGCCGGCTACTCGCCATGGCTTGTATAACCTTTTGAAAGATATTGAAGCGGAAGGGGGGTGGCCTCATATTCCAAGAATGAAAATTCAACAACTGATGGTGAATTGTCTTGAAAACACATCCCCCGAAGAGTTGCAATCATAAATAAAATGCATGTTCGAGCAGAAAATGTTCGAACATGCATTTAGACATAAAAACACTTGTTATACTTCTGACCTAACGATCCAAAGTATGACAAGTAACTCGCATTTTTTACCCAATGCTATCGTCCTTTGAAATGGCTGATGGTCTAGATGACTCACAGCGAACGCTCCCAGTAGATCAGCTTTGGGAGAATTGACTGCGTTCAGACACTACTGATTTTGACGGCTGGCAGTTTGGATATAAAGAATGAGCAGAAAAACTGAAGGAACCAAAACAAATAGAATGCTTGCTACAAATCCAAGGTCATTAACTTGCATACCACTTAGTCCATCTCTAACTGCATAACTGGGATGTTACCCCTCAGAATACCACTGTCGGAATCTCTAACCAACTTGTGTAAAGAAGTGTTGCGAAAATGATGATTTTTGGCTGGAAATTGGTGTTTGCTACTGCCTTTAACGGCCTCGAATCACGATTTCTTCTTGCCTGTCGGTTTGGTCTGGACTGTAACGTTTCCATTCACTAGGGTTTGGCAAGCAAGCCGATAATTGTCTGGCTTGTTCCGGAATCGACGTTCTTCGACAGGTGTTCTGGGTGAGAGATTCTCTAGTCCTTCAGTGATTTCGACAACACAGGTACCACATTGACCATACCCGCCACAATTCATCATTTTACCCATGAGGGTGTAGAGGTCTATGCCGGTTTCCATCGCCTTGACTCGGAGATTGGCCCCCCCAGAGGCGATCGCTTCCTTATTTTCAGTTTCAAAACGGATACAAGCGGTTGTAAACATGGGTGACTTAGTGGGTTGAGAAGAACTAGAAACGACCTGAGTATCCTGCACGACATCCAGTTTAGGAGATGGGCTGGTGGGTTCGGTCATGGAATATCCTCTTGGATTGTGAATGGCAGCCAACTAATGCAACAACAGCTTTACATGATCTATGCACCGGATGGAATCTATGCACCTGATGAATAGATTGCCCCCCAATGCATTCCGATCGTGGCCGACACACCGTTGAAAACGCCAAAACCAAGAGAACACCATAACCTAAGGTTGAGATTTTACTCCAATCTTACGTTCCAACTTGGGGACAAATTTGCGCACGATCGTGGCAACACAGCCTCTATCGCATTGTCCCCTATCATGGCTTAAAAGTTAAGAATTGTGAACTTCTCAATAGGAATCGTGGCATCTTCGTAGCCATTGCCCCGTCTGTCTTGCAAACGCTTCTAACACTAGTTACACTTCTTTATACACTTTCATTTTTGCGAATGCAGTGTCATCTGTCCATGCTGCTCCCAGAGTGTTGCGCTAGTCGGATTCCTGACGGGTCAGGGCATTGGGAGGGCAGGCCGGAGCTATCCGTAATCTGGTAAATTACCAATACCTAGCACTTTAACAAAAGGCTGAAAGAAGCGTTGCAGTCGTTTAGAGGAGGAGCGTAGTCAATGGGACTACCTTGGTACCGTGTTCATACCGTCCTGATTAACGACCCAGGTCGGTTGATCGCGACTCACCTAATGCACACTGCTCTAGTTGCTGGTTGGGCGGGTTCGATGGCCCTCTATGAGTTGGCTATTTTTGACCCGACCGATCCAGTACTGAACCCAATGTGGCGGCAAGGCATGTTCGTGCTGCCCTTCATGGCACGCTTGGGCGTGACGGGTTCCTGGGGTGGCTGGAGCATTACAGGTGAGACAAATGTCGATCCAGGTTTCTGGTCGTTTGAAGGTGTGGCCCTAGCTCACATCGTTCTATCGGGTCTACTGTTTTTGGCGGCTGTCTGGCATTGGGTGTTTTGGGATCTGGAATTATTCCGTGACCCTCGCACGGGTGAGCCAGCCCTAGATCTTCCCAAGATGTTTGGGATTCATTTATTCCTGTCGGGTCTTCTCTGTTTTGGCTTCGGTGCGTTCCACTTAACGGGTCTGTGGGGGCCAGGGATGTGGGTGTCCGATGCCTACGGTGTGACGGGACACATTCAGCCCGTAGCGCCGGAGTGGGGACCCTCTGGTTTTAACCCCTTTAACCCGGGTGGCATTGTGGCGCACCACATTGCAGCCGGTATTGTTGGGATTATTGCCGGCTTATTCCACCTAACTGTCCGTCCGCCTGAGCGTCTGTATCGGGCACTGCGGATGGGGAATATTGAGACGGTGCTGGCCAGCAGCATCGCGGCGGTCTTTTTCTCTGCATTTGTGGTGGCAGGTACCATGTGGTACGGCAACGCAACCACTCCGATCGAACTGTTTGGCCCCACTCGTTATCAGTGGGATAGCAGCTACTTCCGCCAAGAGATCGATCGACGAGTTCAAACTGCTGTGGCAGAAGGCAGTAGCTTAAAAGAAGCCTATGAAGCAATTCCTGAGAAGCTGGCTTTCTATGACTATGTCGGCAATAGCCCTGCTAAGGGTGGTCTGTTCCGTACTGGTCAAATGAATAAAGGGGATGGGATTGCTCAGGCATGGCTGGGTCACCCCGTCTTCACGGACAGCGAAGGGCGTGAACTCTTTGTTCGTCGTTTACCAAACTTCTTTGAAAACTTCCCCGTTGTTCTGACGGATAAAGATGGTGTCGTTCGGGCTGACATTCCCTTCCGGAAGGCAGAGTCTAAGTACAGCTTTGAACAAACGGGTGTAACGGTTTCCTTCTACGGCGGTCAGTTTGATGGTCAGACATTTACTGATCCCGCTGTTGTGAAGAAATATGCTCGGGCGGCTCAGTTGGGAGAACCCTTTGAATTCGATCGTGAAACATTGAGCTCTGACGGGACCTTCCGCACCAGTCCTCGGGGTTGGTTTACCTTTGGACATGCGGTTTTTGCACTGCTGTTCTTCTTTGGCCATATCTGGCATGGTTCTCGGACTCTATTCCGCGACGTGTTTGCGGGTATTGATCCTGAACTCAGCGAAGAGCAAGTCGAGTGGGGCTTCTATCAGAAGGTGGGTGACAAGACCACCCGTGCTAAAGCTTAGGGTCATGGCTCGATAGGATGTTTGGGGCAGATGTCGTGTTTACATTGATAATCTGTCCCGCATCACCTGATAGATTGTTTCGTGAATCCTTGATTCAGAGGCTGTTATGGAAAGCGTTGCTTACATTTTGATTTTGACGTTGGCGCTGGGCGTTCTGTTCTTTGCCATCGCCTTTCGCGAACCCCCACGGATTGGCAAGTAACTGTTAAATTCCGTGTGGATACCTGCCTAGTGATGATCTAAAACACTGGGCAGGTTTTTAGTTGCCAGGTTGTAATTCCTGAGAGTCATGATCAAACTAGATCGGTGTGATCTTGTCATGTCTGACACCTGCGGGCCTATGCGTGAGGGTTTGAGAACGGTCTTCAACTGGGCACTGTTAATTCAGCACTGCTATAGTCAAGCCCTGTCATAATCAAAATTTGGGAATTCTAGGAGTTTGTCTTGTCCTTATCCTGGCCTGATACTAATTCTGTTGGCTCCCCGGAGAGAACGTCCTATCCCTTGAGAATTCGCCTAGCCCGATCGGCGGATGCTAGGACAATTGCCGAATTACTGAGTCAATGTTTTGAGCTAGTGTCACCCCAGCTAACTTGGATGTTGCCGCTGGTTCGCTTAGGGATCCAGGAAGATCTCAGATATCGCTTGAAACAGCAACAGGGCTATGCTTGTTTTGTAGCAGAGTTCCAAACGGAGAACCAGAAGCATTTACAGCTTGTAGGTACGATCGAAGTTAGTTTGAAGAATCTTAATTTTTTGGGACGGTGCCAACCAGTCTATCCCTACCTGGCCAACCTAGCTGTTCATTCTGATTACCGCCAACAGGGAATTGCCCGACGCCTCATTCAGACCTGCGAACAAAAAATTTTAAATTGGGGATCCCAAGATCTTTATCTCCATGTTCTAGAAGAAAACTTTCCGGCCAGAAAGCTCTACCTGGATCTAGGCTATAGCACTCAGTCCTGGGAACGGATGTATGGGTTGAGTTTACAATCTCAACAATTGCGGTTTTTTCTTCACAAAAGAATATATATTTAGAAATTGTTGGGATATTCAGTAAGGGGTCTGTTGATTGGTCATGGCGTGATTGGCTATAGCGTGATTAATGGTAGCGTGATTGACTTTAGCGGCATCAAGGCAATATGTGGAGATAAGGATCGGCTACAGCCGGCCTCTTGCAGATCCATGCCAGTATGAATTACCCCCTGACGTTGCCTAGCTATTGTCTAGATATAAATGGGGCTAGTGGAGTGTCAGGATTAATTTTGTGAGTTTGAGCGAGAATGGATTTAGGATCTGATTGGTTCTGAAATCCACTCTTGTAGGAATATCGTATGGGCAAAGTGTACA
>NZ_JBLZFX010000144.1:0-10761 GCF_050753345.1 Alkalinema pantanalense CENA528
CCATCGTTGTGTTTAACCCAAATACTTATGTTAAAGGAATCTCACTCTCAAAATCAGCGATGCGTGAAATTGAAACTCGTTTGCAGCGCAATCCAGATTTACCCAAATGGGACATCCTGATTCAACCTGCTGCTGGGTAGATTTGTTCCTGGAAATCTCCTTAACATAGCTTTAGCTGAAAACAACAAAAGTTAGAGGTTACCAGTTAGAAGTCACAAAGATGATTACCCAAAAGGAGGTTTATCTCGAGGTTGAACCGATCGCAACCGAGGATGGCACAAATTTAGCATACCGTTCTATGTAAAAGTCTACAGAATTGGCAATGGATTGAATGGTAGGACGAGCTTCTAATGTCCTCCACCAATTTTGTAATTGAGGGGTGTCTTGAGGAACGGCAAATTGACGTAAAGATTGGAGAGCAGGAAGGCGCTCAAACCAGGGATAAAACGCTAAATCAACTAAAGTTAGCTGATCTCCAAGCCAGTAAGTGCTATTACCTGACAGCTTTCCAAAAACTTCAGATTCAATGTAGAGCAATGCTTCAGTTAATGCTTGTCTGCCTTGCTCTTGTTCCTCTGTATTCTTGCCACGGAGTAACTTGCCAAAGGCGCTGGTGAAATGGTTATTGGCGTAATCGATCCAGAGACGAGCGATCGCCCGCTGGCCGGGATGCTTGGGCAGTAATGGTGGCTCTGGAAAAACTTCCTCTAAGTACTCGTTAATGATGGCAGATTCATAGATTTCTGCTTCCCCATGGCGAATGGCTGGAACCTTGCCATAGCGGGAAATTTGGGAAAACCAAGCTGGCTTATTTTGCAGATCGATCTCGGTTAACTCAAAGGGGATTTGCTTTTCCAAGAGTACTAATCGAGTTCGGTGGGCGTAGGGGCAAGCGGTGGCGCTATACAGATGGACTTGGCTCATAGTGTAATTTGACTCAAAATAACGTGAATGGGTGGTCATCGCTCAACGGCTCAGTTAAGAAGCAGCTTTAAGAAACAGCCTCGTGCAAACAGCCCAGCTCATAACCAAGTTATTTCTTCTCGGAGATAGCGAAGGGCACCAAAAACGGCATTCTCTTCATCTGCCTGCTGCGGTAAGTCTCCTTCATGCGTCGATCGCGGGTGAAAGTGCGGGTTAATATATTCCCAAACGATATCCCCCTCTGGTGTGATTTCGAATAAGCGACCGCAGTCTCCCTCTGTAATGAGTGTATTGCCATTGGGTAAGCGTTGAACCCCAGCAAAATTGGGACTAAAAAAGGAAGAGGGCCGTCGATCGTGATATTCCCAAATAATTGTTTGCGTTAGGCGATCGACTTCAATCACCCGGGAATAATGTTGGAAGGGAAACTGGTTTTGGATGCAATGATCAAGAATTAAGAAATGACCATTGGGTAGTTCTTGGGGCTGCTGTTGGTGGGTCAAAACTTCTTTCCCCAATTGCCAAACTATTTGACCTGTGGCGCGATCGAGCATCACCACTGTAGAAAGCTGACAAGAACTAATGAGGATATTGCCATCCGATAATTCCTGGACAGAATTACCAGCGATCAGGTTTAAGCAATCCTGGTGACTGTGAAGCCAATCCCTGCCCGAATCAAGGTGTTCATAGGCATACCAGCTCCAGACTAGATGCCCCTCTGGGGTCACTTCGTGTAGGGCATCCGCATAGATGTCTTCATCGGTGATGATGGTTTCCTGTCCCTGGATTGTCAGCTTGACTGCAGGTAATAATTTCTCAATGCAAAATATGAGAAAGTTCCCGTTGCGTAAACGACAGGCATCATAGTGATGATGGGGATGACGATATTCCCAAATAACATTCCCCCTACGATCGATTTCAGCAACGACCCCTTCAGGAAAGTTGTTTTTAACCCCTATACTCCCCTGAAAGTCGGAGGAATTGGGTATTGGCAGCTCATCTGCGGCAATATTTCTATCTGCCCTAACTGTCCCATTGTAGAAAAGGTTTCCGTTGGGGAGAAGATAGGCATAGGAAATTGGCTGATAGGGAAGCAACCAGTCCTGAATAATCCGCCCTTTGAGATCAATTAAGTAGACCTCCTGTGCCTGCCCAGCGGGGGTAAACAGGGTATAACCCGGACATAGGCGGTAGTGATCGAATGCCCGTAGGCCAGCACCACGACGACGAATCGTATTTTGGTCAACGGTGGAAAAGGATGGGGGAATTCTCGGTGGAACGGCTGATGGAAGGGTGAGTTGCAATCCAAGGGTCATAGGAAACGTCAGAAAATTAAGAGAGGATGTTAGCGGAGTTTAAAACCCAAAGCATTGAGTGTGTCTCGTAAATGAGCGCGATCGCGGAGGGCGTCGGCAGTAGCAATCCGATCGCTCGAATGTTCTGACCAGTCTCCTTGGGCTGTCATATTCTGTTCAGCGTAAAACTTCTGCATGATTTCATCGTAGGTTCTGATGGCAGATTCCTGGACGGCTAAACTATATTGCTCTCGGTGCAACACAACTGACTGAGGAAGGCGAGGTTTAACACCCGTTGGTTGGCTGGGATCGGGATAACCAATACATAGACCAAACACTGGAAAAACCTTTGGGGGGAGGCCAAGCTCGTCAGCAACTGCTTTAACACTATTGCGAAGGGCACCAATATAAACGGTTCCTAACCCGAGGGATTCTGCCGCAATAGCCGCATTTTGTGCAGCCAAGCTTGCATCGATCGCAGACATTAGAAACATCTCGAAGTAGTCTAATCCCTCATGGGGTAAGCCTCGCTGTTCAGCAATGGAATTTAGGCGAGCCAGATCCGCTAACCAGACTAAAAATAGGGGAACTTGGCGAATATGAGGCTGACCATTGGCGAGTTGGGCTAACCGAGCTTTGCGATCGGGATCTTCCACTGCAATGACGCTCCAAGTCTGGAGGTTAGAAGAGGTTGCGGCAGACTGTGCTGCTGCAATGAGAACCTCCAAGGTTCCCGCAGGTAACGGTTTACTGAGATAGGCCCTCACAGAATAGT
This sequence comes from Alkalinema pantanalense CENA528, assembly GCF_050753345.1. Classification (NCBI taxonomy): domain Bacteria; kingdom Bacillati; phylum Cyanobacteriota; class Cyanophyceae; order Leptolyngbyales; family Leptolyngbyaceae; genus Alkalinema; species Alkalinema pantanalense. The sequence continues at coordinate 2,995 of NZ_JBLZFX010000144.1, forward strand.
GAGACAACAGAGTTGTCAGGCTCGTATTCCAAGCCTCATCAAACACAAAGTCTAGGGCATAACCATACCGCTGGTTCAGCAATGTTTCTTGGGGATAAGGCATCTCTGCAATTAAGGTCATAGGTGGCAATCGGCGTTAGAAAGAGGAGGAGCGCAAAACTTGCAAAAATGAAGCGTATAATTCTGATCCGTCTTCAGCAAAATGGGTACTGTAGCTAATTCCGCTATCACTGGGCCAACGCAGAACAAGATGTGTGTGTAGGTGGGATTCTAACCCCCTGCCCATTCAACTATTTGCCCGCTTACTTGCCCATCCACACACTTGCCCACAAGCTTTTTTAGTCAAACAGATTGAACAGTGTCAGTCTTGCACAGATGATCTGCAAGCTCAAGTATATCGAGTTACCAAATGATCTGCTGATCGTATAGTTAGAATATCTAACTATATGCTACAAATAGATTGGGAGCTCAATAGCAACTAGCTCGGGCACTGCTCCAATAGCTTCCAATAGCTTCCAATAGCTTCCAATAGCTTCCAATAGCTTGACAGTCATTTAATTTAGGTCAAGTTAATTAGCTTCAGCGGTTTGCTGATGATGACTGGTTGAAGGGGATTGGCTCAAAGCTTAAGCGCCTTCTATCTGACTTTCCGCCACAGCAAAGATGTATTGACTCAATTGACTCAATAGACAAGGACTCAATAGACAAGAGGGATGAACAACCGCAGAAAATCTCTTAAGCAAGATGCACTGGAGACGACAACTTTGGAGAGTACAACCTTGGATAACCACCTGTCAGGGGCGATTTTGACCACTCACAATCTAAGTCGCCAGTTTGGCTCCTTAACCGCTGTCAATAATTTAAATATCAAGATCGCTCCTGGCGAAGTGTTCGGTTTGTTGGGCCCCAATGGTGCAGGCAAAAGTACCGCCATTAAAATGCTCACGACGTTACTGCCACCTAGTAGAGGTCGCGCAACGATCGCCGGATTTGATGTGGTACACCAAGCGCCCGCCGTGCGTCGGTTAATTGGGTACGTTCCTCAAGCCCTTTCCGCCGATGGCACGTTAACAGGTTACGAAAACCTGCTGATTTTTGCCAAGTTGTACGATATTCCAAGCGCCCAGCAACGACACCGCATTGATGATGTTTTGGCCTTTATGGGTCTACAGGACGCAGCCCATCGCTTAGTTAGAACCTATTCTGGTGGAATGATTCGCCGTTTAGAAGTTGCGCAATCAATTTTGCATCGTCCTAAGTTGCTATTTCTGGATGAGCCTACCGTAGGACTAGATCCCTTAGCTCGTAGCTATGTTTGGGCCTTGGTTCGCCAACTATGTGCGGAGTATGGCACAACGATTTTTCTCACCACTCACTTCCTAGAGGAAGCCGACAATCTCTGCCAAAGGGTCGCTATTATGCATGGCGGGCAAGTCATTGTAACGGGTTCCCCCACGGATTTGAAAGCATCCCTCAATCAGCCGGATGCCACGTTGGATGATGTCTTTATTCACTACACCGGGGATCAAATCACTTCAGGAGTTAATTATCATGAAACTTCAAGAACTCGGCGAACCGCACAACGCTTGGGTTAATCCTTCCTGGGCCGATCCAGGAACTTGGGGACGGGCGATCGCTGAATTGGTTCGTAAAACCTTGGTGATTAACGAGCTGGAAATTCGTAAGCTTCGCCATGATCCCAGTGATCTGTTCCTACGGGCTGCCCAGCCTACCCTTTGGTTGCTAATCTTTGGGCAAGTGTTTACACGACTGCGCGGCATCCCCACGGGCAATTTACCCTATTTAGATTTCATGGCCGCTGGAATCCTAGCCCAGAGCGTCCTCTTTGTGGCAATTTTTAACGGCGGAATGACTATTATTTGGGAACGGGACTTGGGAATCGTTCACAAGTTTTTGGTCAGTCCCACGCCGAGAGCGGCCATGGTTTTGGGTAAGGCTTTGGCTTCGGGGATTCGCAGTCTATCCCAGGTGATTGTGATTTACGGCCTTTCCCTACTGTTGGGGGTGAAGCTGAATTTTCATCCCTTCGCGATCGCGGGCGTCATTTTGGTGGTTCTCCTAGGAGCCGCTTGTTTTTCCATCTTTTCGCTAATTGTTGCCTGTCTGGTTAAGTCACGGGAACGGTTTAACGGAATGGGGCAACTGATGACCATGCCGCTCTTTTTCGCGAGTAATGCCATTTATCCCATCAGCCTTATGCCCCCATGGTTGCAGTTCATCTCCCACCTCAATCCTCTGACCTATCAGGTAGATGCCCTACGGGGGGTCATGCTAGCAAACGGTCAGACCACCTATGGCTTTGGGTGGGACTGTGCAGTCTTGTTTTTTGCGGTGGCGGTGTTGACGGTTATCTGCTCGTGGCTGTATCCAAATGTAGGCAGATAGTCAACATAGGCAGATAGTCTGGGCTAGCCACTAGGATTCTAGCGGCTATTGAGGCCCTGATTACTGGAAGAACAGCTTTCCGAGGGAGAAAGCCGACACCCAAGAATGCCTACACAAAAGTATCCCTCTGCGACGACAATAGGGTAGGCTCCTAATTTAACGAATTGGTGGATCCAATTGGTGGATAGGTTGGGAGTTTCTCTACCTTCTTACGGGTTGTTAGACCCGTTATTAGCCCATGGGATTGCGAAAAACAGCTCAGAAAACTGGATCTAATAACTGTGCTGCCAAGGTCATGGAAACCGTTCCAATGGTGATGCGCTTTATCCGCGCGGATATGCGTGCACGAGGTTCCTATGAAGAACTATCGGTACCGCAGTTTCGTACCCTCGCGTTTCTCGATCGCAATCCAGGGGCTTCTCTTTCAGAATTAGCGGAACATTTGGGAGTAACGCGAGCCACAGCCTCGGCCAATACTGAGAGGCTGGTACAACGGCAATTCATCGATCGTTGTGATCATCCTGAAGAACGTCGTCGGGTGGTTTTAAAGTTAACAGCTGCTGGCCGGGAACATCTCCAAGCGAATCGTGAACAGACTCGCAAATATATTGCGAACCTATTGAGTTCCTTAACCGAGGAACAAATTTTAGCAATTGATGAGGGGTTGACTCTCCTGCGAGATGTTTTTGAACAACAGCCAGGGACAAAGTAAGATTTTAGGGATAAACTCCTGCCAACAGGTAATTTGACAGGTGATCTAACTCTCCTGAATTGTGACAAATAGTCATTTTATCGATAGTTTTTTCACAGCCTTGACGTACTACGAAAATCGTCAAGGTAATTGTCGTTTATCTATGTTGTTTATCTATTCGTGATGAAACTAAACCAGGAAATCTACTAAGGCGAATCTAAACCGAATAATGACGGATTGTTTACGCTAAATAATCGTGAGCTAAATATGCTGTGAGCTAAATATACATAGCGAAATAACTCTCATAGATCTCCGCATTGGTTGATAGCGTCAGTTCTACTTGTTCATGATCGGAGTCGATCGCAAGATCAGTCGTATCGATGTGGTTGGAAAGAAAATCACCACAAGACTCATTGGCTGGAATCGCTTCATTCATTTTTTTAGGATAACTGAGTCCTAAATGGCTCATGATTGTAATGAATTGTTCACGGCTACGATCGGCAAATCTGGGATTGAATCGCTTTTCTTCTCCGATCGTCGAAACTGAACGTCCTTTATAATCATGACCGGGATAGACTAGGGTTTGCTCCGGCAGCGTGAATAGTCTTTGCGTGACTGCATCATAGAGTGTTCCGGCATCCCCTCCTTGCAGGTCAGTTCGCCCACATCCTCGAATTAATAAAGCATCTCCCGTTAACAAATGGTTATTGTTGACTAAGTAGGCCAGATGGCTATGGGTATGACCAGGTGTAGCGATCGCTTCTACTGGGATTGATCCCACCAGCAAAACCTCACGATCGGCCAAAGTATGATCTGCTGATTGAGCAGTAGCATTTTGCGGTACCATCACGCGACATCCGGTTTGCTGTCGGAGCCTTCCGGCCCCAGTGATATGATCAGCGTGAATATGTGTTTCCAAGCAGTAGCGAAGACTTAACCCTAGATCATGGAGTGTTTCTAAATCTCGCTCAACCTGTTCTAAAACCGGATCGACCAAAATTGCATCCTTAGTTTGCTCGTCGGCAATCAGATAAGTGTAGGTGCTCGTTTCTGGATCAAAGAACTGGCGAAATAGTAATGTCGATGGGAGCTTTGCTGAAGTTGTCGCTGCTGCTTGATCGGAAATCACTGCAACGGTTGGCTTTGCTATGGGCGCGTACACATCGTACACATAAGGTGTAACGGGAAGCACACGTACAGGGAGAGATTGTAAAACGGTTGCGGCTAATGCCTGAGCCTGCTCTCGCAATTCTGGAACCGCGATCGTTTCCCATAAATTTCCTTTGCGCGGCGTTCCTAACGTATACAAGGTGCGCGAGGATTGCCCCTGAGAATTCAGTATCGCGCCGTCATCCGCTGTTTCTAAGCCTAAACCCATGGGATTGGGGGCAATGAGTCCCTGCTGACGCAAACTGGTAATCAGGGGCTGCAACGATCGTTGGTAATCAGTTTGAATCCCGGTACAATTCACGATACGCTTAACGGACAAAATCCAATTCTTCGTTTGGGAACGTGGTCGTATTGTAACTGCAATGCCATCCTGATTGCCTTGATAGCCCTGAATCCGACCTGCTGCGATGGTCAATTGCCCAGAATCCAGCATGGCTTGCACCCGCTGACCGATTTCTGGAGCAATGCGGTGGCGATGTACATCCCAATAGGGAACGACATGGCGCAAAAAGCGTTGCTGTTCTGTCGGCGGCAATTGTTGCCAAAGTTGTTGTGTGACCGGACGCAGAGAATCAATGACCGATCGCCAATCGTAATCCTGCGTTTTGGCTGACTTAATTTCCAGACGAACCTGTTGCCATAGACCGCGAATGCTTTTTGCAGCATTATCTTGGGTGATGACAGTTGGATAGGGTTTGGTCGATTGATGGGCGAGCGGCAATAGCCCTCGGCGCGAGACTGCATAAATTTTGCCACGATGTTGGCGTTCGTGGAGTGACACCACCATATCCACCATTGTTAACCCAGTCCCAATTAGCAATATTGGGGCATCCGGGTTGAGTTCTGCTAAGGCATCAGTTGACCAGGCATGGCGTAGGTCGATCGAATCTGTGCTTCCCAAAGATGGCAATGATGGTGCAGGAGTGGCCGCATTGCCCAAGGCCAAGACGACCCTATCAGCATTAAAACTATCGCCATAACGGAGAGAGACGATCGCGCCTGGGAGGGTAGGTTCTATGGCGATGACTTCATCAATCACGCGCTTCAGACGGACTTGGCTAGCAGCAGTGGCCTCAGCTTCTTCCAAAATAGATTGAATATATAAGCCGTAGATTGGGCGGGGAATGAAGCTGCTGGCGTTTAGGTCATCGGGTAAAAATGCGGCTAATTCATTGCGATTATAGTAAAGCCAGCGGAGCAAATGCCCAGGGTCATCGGGAAAGGCACTCATTTTCCCAGCAGATACATTCAGTAGGTGCCGATTCGTATCAGTACTATAGGCCACCCCTTTCCCGACCTCGTGACTGCGCTCAATGAGCTTGATCAGTAAGGGTCGATTTGCAGTTTTCAGGAGATGGGCTGCGACGAGAGAACCACTAAAGCCTGCTCCAACGATCGCGATCGTGGTTGGAGAATCAGAAGTTAGCATTTTGGAAACCTTATCATCAAGTCATATTAGAAGTAGCGTGAATAGATTTTAAAAGTGAACACCCTCTTAGTACTGGAATAATTCAGATTAGCATTGATTCAAGCATACTGATCTCTTACGTTAATTTTCAGAAAATTATTTCAATTTTGTATCCCAGACAACTATAAATCTGTATATAAATAACTTTCTTTTAGCTGAATTATGTGAGAAGCTTGAAAAAATTTGTGTGATTTATTCAATTAATTACATGCAATTAATCGCATGCAATTAATCAAAAGGATGAACCTATGGGGTAAGCCCCGATTGGTATTGCGCCTCAAGAGACAGGGAATAAACCCAAAGAGATTCAAGAAAATCCTCGCAATTGCTAAACCTTGTATGGTGAATCAAAAAAGTCGTAGAGTTTTTTTGGGTATTTTGCTCGGTATCGCTACTATCTTGGTATCTAGCTGTACCAAAAAGTTGGATACCACCAAGCTAGAAGGAGAAATTCAACAGCAGGTGACGCAACAAGGAGGCAGTTCACTCAAGACGGTCACCTGCCCTAAAAACATTGAATTGTTAGCAGAAAAAGGATTTGAATGTGTTGGAAAACTTGAATCGGGAGAATTATTTGCAATCCCTGTAAAACAAACTGACGGCCAAGGTACCACCACCTGGGAAGTCTCCAACACGCAGGGGCTATTAAACCTAGCTCAATTAGAATCACTATTTCAAGAAACCATTCAGAGAGAAGGACAATCTTTCAAGATTGATTGTGGTAAGGGGTACCGATCTGTCAAACCTGGGGATCGGTTTGAATGTAAGGTAGCTAAAGGTATACAGGCGACGGCCCCAGCAGAACAGCCAGAGAGATCTGATGCCGCAAAGATTGCGCAAGCGACCACTGAGAATCAGCCTAAAAATCCAGGTAATCAAAAAATTGGAAAAACTCAGGTACCAGAAACGATCGTAGTCACGATCGATCCACAAAACAATGTAAACTGGCAGCAGGTTCTCCCCGCCTCAACGGTACAAGTTGCGAGTGCAAAGTTATCAGGGGCTCCAGGGGCTGAGGCAAAATCAGCTAATGCCGCTGGAACAGTCATGACGACGAAAGATTCATCCGAAAAATCAGGCGAATCCCCCACAGCTTCAACGATCGCACCAGAGGATAAAGCAAAACTGTCTGCCGAGATGATTAAGGATCTCGATCGTCTGGGTGGTGGTGATGCCGAGTAGGTAGCAGAGTTTGTTAAGCAGGTGCTACGGCTCTACGGCCCGATCGGGTGAACCAGAAAAGACAAATAAATGCTCATTAGCTGGTAACGGTGCCGTTTCTCCCTGATAGCGGTGCAGCCCCACGGCCTGATCACCTGTCTCAGTGAAGCGAAAATCTACTTCTTCAAAATTGGCCGCTTGTAAGTTTCGTCGGACAACCTCGGCATAGTCACCATCTCGGTTCCCCCGCGTCCAGGGGACAAAAGCACCAGGCTTAGCCAAAAATTTTAGGTTGCCAATTAACCGTTGAAGAGCTGCTTCATCCGCCAAATTACCAAAAATACCACAGAAAATCACGATATCCGCTGGTACGGCCCCGGCATAGTTATCCGATAGCGTCGCATCTCCGTTGATAAATTCAATTTGCTCGGTTAATCTAGCCGCGACCAAGCTAGCTTTACCCTGTTCCACGAGTTGGGGGTTGAGTTCGACCAAGCGGGCACGGACATCCTTTTTGCGGGGATGATTGCTCAAGGTACCGATCAAATCCCGGCCATCTCCGGCACAGGCACTCACCACCTGAATCGTTCCCGCAGGTTGCGCATCGATCGCCCTTGTTAAATATTCCTGGACAATCTCCAGCCGCTGCTGGAGCCTAGTTTCCGATTGATACAGATTGTGCCATTCAAACCAATTTTTGGGCATGGAAGTTCATCCTTTTTGCTCAGTGAGCAAACTAAATTAAAAAAGATCGGTAACTACTCAGGCTTAAAAAAATAAAGAGTTTTACCAAGAATCGTGAAAAAGCAGGTAATTTAGCATCATATTAGGGATTAGAGATTGAATCAGTGAGAGAACCAGGGCTTCAACC
>NZ_JBLZFX010000145.1:0-10700 GCF_050753345.1 Alkalinema pantanalense CENA528
TGCCGAGTTAGGGAAAGGAATATAAATAAAATCCCATTGGGGGAGGGGGTAGGAGAGTAAAAGGGTAGGAGGGTGGGGGGATGAAAAGGGGATATTATTTCTTGGCAAATCCCTTAATAAGTTAACATTTTTTGGAGAGGATACCAATGAATTCTAATCAACCTACTATTTTAGTGGTCGATGATGAGCCCAATCTCCGTAGCATTCTGAACTGTGCCATTTCCCACAATGGCGATCGGGTGATTGAAGCCCAAAACGGGGAAGCTTGTCTGCTAATCTGCCAACAGCAGTTACCTGATTTAATTCTGATTGATGCTGTGATGCCTGATATGGACGGCTTTGCCTGCTGTCAGACGTTGAAAGCGACCTATGGCAGTGATTGCCCACCGTTAATTATGATTACGGCGTTGTCAAATGCAGAGTTTATCGATCGAGCCTTCAACGCAGGCATTACGGACTATATTACCAAACCAATTCGCTGGCCAATTCTGCGCCATCGTATTGATACGGCTCTTGAGAAGAAAAAGCTGCAGCAGCAATTAGATGAAGCCCATCGCCGTATTGAATATTTAGAGCAGGAATTGGCGCACCAGGAGTTATTAACGCGATCGACCGTTCTTTAAGTTTTGCGAGCTGTCCTGAGATTGAATTTTTATATTCAGTGTTAAATTTATTCAGCGTTGACTTTATTTGATGACATCCGTTGTCTTAAATGTTCTTACAAGCATATCCATAAATTTGGAGAATACACTCGATTAATTCACAAAATATCCTGTGTAGCAGTTGCCTATCCATTGGAAGTTGAGTGCGTTATACAATGCGATCGCAGCCGTGTTATCCTGATCGACCCATAGCATCACGGCTGGAAACTCCTGCAGCACCTCTTTTGTAAAAAAGGTGAGCAACCGACGGGCAAATCCCTGCCGCCGAAACGGTGCAAAGGTAAAAGGAGCAACTACGATCGCGCAATGGCTCGTCTCTCCCCGCCTGACCACCGCAACAATTTGCCCATCCTGCTCTAAGACAGCAATCCGTCGTTGTTCAATCCAGTCATCCCAAGGATAATCCAGACTACCACTCCCTCGTTCCGCAAGATACGCAGCGGCATAGGCTTGTAGGGCGGGTTTATCCTGTGGGACGGCCCAGCGTCCGGCTCCGTCCTGGGGCGGTTGGCTGCACACTAGAACTCGCTGATCAAATTCCCGCTGCACTGAATAGCGCTGGAGCAATAAAGGCCGTATCCAATTCTTAGTTGGTTCCGAAGCGCAAAATCGTTTTGGACAACCCCTCGCAGCAACTAACGCAAACAACATTTCCGCGATCACAGCATTTGCACAGACGATCGACACATGCAGATTGGCTGGTTTCGCCATCACGATTCCTTGGATCTCGGTTAATTTACCGAATTCATTGCAGGGAGTGGCCTGGGCAGCAGCGTAGGCTATGGCTACTAACCCACCGCGTTCGTGGGGAATAATTTGACCTTGGAGAATCAAATTCAAGGCAATTTCCAAATCAAGATTTTTCTGATCTTGAGCGACCAACCACTCGATCGCGGTACTGATTTGCGACAATGATGGTGTTGTCAAAACTTGAATCATAGCAATTTCCCGAGAATGCTGATCCATGACGATTCACCCATTCATCCTGCACTACAAAATTGCAATAAAAAATCGGGATCCTTTTACCAAGGTAATCCCGATCGGGCTAGCTACACAACTGTTATAAGGTTGATTCAGATCGCTCCAATGCGGCTCTTGGCCTTGGATAACCTGTCACTCCCCATGATTATGGCTGATCATTATGTCACGGGCATGTCAGCAGTATGGCGGTTAGATGGGGCTAATTTGGCCTCAGGACGACCTGGCTCCCCCGCCTTCGGTTCCAGCACAATATCTGTTTCGGGATTACAACTCGCTTCGATCAGACGAGCCGACAAAATCAGTTCCGCCAACACTCGCTGAAACGCATAGAACCAGCCCCGCCAGCCATCAAAAATCCCTTTCCGCACAATTAAGCAATAGATCAGCACAACTAAAGGAGCCAGTAGCTTTTGTTTCCGTAGCCGATCGCCGAAGCTGAGTTGATCGAGCGTTGCCGTGAGTAACTTTTTCACCTCCAAAATGGCATAGCGATCCTGGGCCCAGAGCCAACGCCCAAAGGCTTTGCGATCGTCGTGGTAAATCACCGACTTCACCGCACTGGCTTTCCCATTCACCGCTAGCAATTGCGTATGACCATCGTTAATATAATTGGCCTTAGACTTGCGGAAGAGGGCTTCCCGAGGCGGTAGTAAGGTTCCCCGCAGCGGTTTGCCAAAGACGCAATATTTGAACGGGATAAAGTAACTGTCTACGGTCGATCGGGCAGATAATCCTTGCATTTCCGCCACCAATTCTTCGCTCAAGCGATAGTCCGCATCCAAGGACAGAACCCATTCAGTTTCCACTTGGGCCAAGCCGTAGTTCCACTGCTGGGCATGGGTATCAAAGGTGCGCGAAAACACATCTACCTTGGGATACCGCGCTAAAATTTCCAGCGTTGCATCGGTACTGTGGCTATCCACCACGACAATACGATCGGCCCAGGCCAAACTTTGCAGCGTCCGCTCAATATTGGGAGCCTCGTTGTAGGTCAGAATAACCGGCGTGATAGAGTTTAGCATCGTAGAAAAGAATCGATTGATAATGTTGAACTAACTGTTTGGCAATTTGCGGCCAAGAGAACTGCGATCGCACCGCAAGTTCTGCCCGAATTCCCATGGCTTCACGGGTTTGCGGATCTTGCAAGGCCGATCGTAGGCCAGCGGCCACTGCATCGGGGGTTTGCTCCGTCACCCAGCCTAGGGCATGATCCTGCACCAACGTCGCCAGGGCAACGCCCGGTGTGATCAGAACAGGCAATCCATTCGCCAACGCCTCTAGTACGGCAATGCCAAAATTTTCGGAATGGGATGGCAAGACAAATAAATCCGCTCCTTGTAATAGCCGCTGTTTGGTTTCCCCCTTCGCAAAGCCGAACCAATGGGTGCGATCGGTTAAGCCCGCCGTCTCAATTTCCGCTGCCAACTGCGCTTCATACTCCGCTGCCCCACTGCCTGCAATCACAAACTGGAAGGGCAGATCGCGCAATTGCTGCAACGCGGGAATGAGCGCATCAAACCCCTTTTTGGGATGGAGTCGGGACAGAAACAGCACGATCGGTTGATCGGCAGGCAGGTTTAACTGTTGACGCAGCTCCTGCTGGGCTTGGGCATTCACCGCAGGCATATCTAACCCGTGGGGCACGACAAAACTGGGTGTGGCTAACCCGACCGCTTCCGCTTCCTGCTGTTCTTGCAGAGCCGTGAAATGGAGCGATCGAGCCCCTTGTAAATTGGCCATTTCAATGATTTTCAGATAGGCCCGTTTTTTTGCCGCTCCCTGTTGCAGCGACCAAGTGCAGAGTTGTCCCAGGGGGCGCACGATGTATGGGACATTCCGAGCCCGCGCGATCGCCATCGCGATTGTCGATGGATAGGAAAAGATGGCGTGGATGTGAACCAAGTCATAATCCGTAATGGAATGCCATAACCAACGGGTAAGGGCCGGGGAAAAGGTGAATTCCCGAACGGCTGAAATAGCGGGAGCAAACTTGGGGAATGCTTGCAGGGGAACCGTCTTGTGCGCGGCATCGGAAGAATCAGCGGGAGAACTTTGGTGGACGGGATAATCAATCCATTGGTGTAAGGGAATGGGGAGCAGATCGTCGCCGCTATCATTTGTCGTGACGATCGTGGCGTCAACTCCCTGTTGACGCAGGGCATACACCATTTCCAACACAGCTTGACTGGGGCCACCCCGTACAGGTGAAACGGAGGGAATGACGTGCAGAATTTTCATAGAGATGCATTAATTCATGGGAATAAGAAACATGAAAGGATACGAAATCGAGAATGAGATTTCAAGGAGATAATGCCGATCAATAATCGACCAAAATTAAGTTGCAAAATCACAAATGAAAGGGAATCAACAACTAGCCAACTGGAATCCAATACTTCCACAAACTAAACATCTCCACAAATCAAACACTGCTCGGAATTAGCAGGGGTTGAAGCAGGGGAGAATCCGCCATGATTGTAGATAATCGTTGTTGAAAGCCTTGGGTTCCAAAGGTTTGCACCACAGCCTCCCGCAGCCCATGGGGTTGATACAGGAGGGGATTGGGATATTGTTTTTGCAGAATTTTTGTCAGGGTGGTGGCAATTTCCGCCACATCATCGGGATTGACGATCGCGCCTAGCCGTCCCCGATCCAAAGCATCGATCGCGCCATCTTGGCCCCCGACTACAGGCTTACCCGCTGCCATTGCTTCGAGATAGACAATGCCAAAGCCCTCCAGCTTGCTGGGCATGGCAAACACATCACAGAGATTGTAATAGGCGGGCAATTCCTCATCGGGAATAAACCCAGCCAAGGTGACACAATCTTCTAGGTTTTGGGCATGAATCAGTTTCTCCAGGCGTTGGCGATCGTTGCCACCCCCAACAATCAGATAATGCACGTCAGGGATGACCGATCGAATCTGCGGGAGCGCTGCCAAAATCTGATCGTAGCTGTGGAAGGATTCCCCCGCCGCCAAGCGATTGACCGTCAAAATCACCGGCTGTTCCCGCCGCAGGTCGTGGCGTTCTAACAAAGCAGCCGGTTTCTCTGCCACTTGAAAGCGTTCGGCTCCAAAGGTATTGGGCAAAACATGAATACGATCGGGATCAATATCCAACCCTGCTAGCATACGATCGCGGGTATAGTGGCTGACGGCAAGAATACGATCGGCATTGATCAACGCTTGGCGAACTTGGGGTCGATCGACTTCCCAGGCTTCAAAGCCATGGGCCATCGTCCAGTAAGGGACGCCTGCCAGTTGCTTGAGGCGATGGGCGGCCACCGTGAAGTTGAGATGGGTGGTCAGGACGAGGTTAGGCCGCTGCCAGAGTCCCATGCTAACAATTTGGGCGGCAAAGGTTGGCGTTCTTAAGCGAATTGGAATCTGTCCCTGGCCCCAGAACTTTGTCTGCGGTAAATAGCGATCGCGCTGACTGGCAGGATTGCGATCGTGCATGGAAAAGACATCGTACTGAATCTGAGGATAGAGCGCTTGGAGATTTTGTAGGAGAAATTGGGAAAAGACCTGGATGCCACCTTTAAAGTCAAAGAGACCGGGGGTCCAAAAATGCAAGCAAGGAGCAACGGATGTTTGGCCTATACCGACGGTTGATTGCATAGCGTTAATGGGATGGAAAAACTCACACAATGAGAGAAAACGTAGGGCTGAGAATTAAGAAGCTTGAGCTAGCAAGGGCGTAGGAGATGGAGTGGGAGAGTGGGAGGGTAGGAGGAATATCAGGGCTGATTAGCTTTGGGGAAGTTGGGTGATTTGAGGTTTGATGGTGATTTGGGTGATCAGTAGGATGAACACGAGGAGGAATACATTGCTCCACGCGACGGAATTGATATTGAGGAGAATTCCGCTTAAGCCAGCCCAACCCATGAGACCGTAAATGCTCAACACTGCGCTGGTTTGGGACAGGCCGGCTTGGAGTAAACGGTGGTGAATGTGGCGACGATCGGGGAAGAAGGGGGATTTGCCTTCCCGCAGACGGCTGACAATCACAAAGGTCATGTCCAAAATGGGCACGGCCAGAATCACGTAGGGCAACATGGTAAGGGTAAAGTTGGCATGGTGTTGGACAGTTAGAATGGCAATACCACCCAGCATCGAGCCGAGGAAATAGGAACCACTGTCGCCCATATAAAGTTGAGCGGGTTTGAAGTTGTAACGGAGAAAGCCGATCGTTGCTCCTGCAACTGCCATGGACACCAGCGCAATGTCGGGATTGCCGAGCTTCCAGTTCACTAAGGCAAACATCATTGCCGCGATCGCGCTGACGCCAGAGGCCAAACCATCCAAGCCATCCAGCCAATTGATCGCATTGGTCACTCCCGCCAACCAAAGAAATGTAATTGGCAGGCTAAACAGTCCCAGGTCGATCGTACCAATTCCTGGCATAGGAATTACATCTAGACGTAATCCGAAATACCAGGTAATGGCAGTAATGACCCCTTGCAAACCTAACCGCAAAATCGGGGATAAACTCCAGCGATCGTCGGCCAACCCAATTGCAAAAAATCCCACACTGCCCAAGAGCATTGCCATAAATGCAGGATTATGAGTGGGCAGGGAAATGCCGACAACCATCATCCCTAGCAATCCCATGAATGTTGCAGCACAGATGGCTAATCCACCCATGCGCACCATGGGCTGCTGGTGAATTTTACGGGAATCGGGTTGATCCAGAAAGCCCCAGGCGGCCCCGATGATTTTGGCAAGGGGAGTTAAACATAAGCCTCCCAACAGAGTGCTAGCAAAGGTTAACAGTAGGGTCATAAAAATAACTGGTGTAGGTCTGAGCTATATCCAGCATCGCAACCCCAGACTGTTGATGATATATATATTGCTGTTCGAGATGTATAACTTGATGTTATGGGCGGCATCTGTTTTAGCATTTCCTTAAAGTGAACATTCTCCAATGCAAATGCCCGAGCCTACGAACGCAAATATTCCAGGATATGAAAAAAGCTCCTGTCTAGGCAGAAGCTTGAGTCCAGTATGATCCAGCCTGTTAGCGATCGAGCGTCGCGTCAACTAGGTGTGCAGATTATGCGTAGAGATCGACAGAGTAGTTGGTTGCGCAGTTGGCGACGACTCCTAAGATGGGAATCCGGGCACTGTTGAGCCGATCGATCGTAGTGGCCATGGCATCGGCGGTACCCCGTTTGCCTAATCGGGTGATTAAGACCAGACCACTGGTATTCGCAGCCAGCAATTTCACATCTGCCAAGCCCATCAGCGGTGGCATGTCATAAATCACCAAATCGAAACTCTGGTGAAAACGGGGCATTAAATCCTGCATTGTGGCAGAGGCGAGTAGACGGGTGGGATCGGGCGGTGGCTCTCCGGCACCAATGACAAACAAGCTGGATTCCCAGGACAGCCGCTGAATCACTTGGGTCACGGTGGCTTTACCCGTAAGGCAGTCACTCAGCCCCGGCCCACTTGGTAAACCGAGCAAGGATTGAATTTGGGTACTGCCCCGCCGGAAATGGGCATCCACCAACAGGACTCGCTTACCCAGCGCCGCCGCCGCTTGGGCCAAGTGCACCGCGATCGTCGTGCGTCCTTCGGTCGGCAATGCGGAACTGATTACCAAGCCATTATCTAAGCGACCTTCACCCAATTGCTGCATGGCGCAGTAGAGTGTCCGGAAGGCTTCCATAAAGCCGTAGGCATCGTATTCCCGTAGCCAGTAATTGTTATTGGGATCAGCCAACGCTAACTCGGATGCCGACGTTTCTGCTTTGGTTGCCTCTTCAAGATCTAAATTAAGTTCCACGAGGGGCAACGCTTTGCGATCACTCGGCAAGGAATTGGGTGCCCCGGTCCCATTGAGAATTCTGGTACTATCTCGATCGCTATTTTGTACAGCTAGGTCATCTTGGGCAGAACCCGCTTCCTGGCTATTCGCCTTACGATTGAGCAGATCCCGCATCCGATTTTTCAAATTGGTGGAGGCTTCAGTCAAGGATTGACTATCCACAGTATCCGGTAACCGCAAATCCACAATGTGCATCCCTGGAATGCCATCTTTGAGATCGGGATGTAGGGGAATAATGCCCAAAATAGGTAGCTTCACCTTCCGTTTCATGGCATCTACGGTGTAGTAGGTATTTTCCAGTTTTTCGATCAGGAAAGCGACTCCAATCCCAATAAAAATACCAATCACAGCCCCACTCATCATCCCTTTAATGGGGTTGGCTCCGGGTTTAAGCTTGAGGTTTTTCGGTTCAGAAATGAGTTGCCACGGCACATCATTTTTAGCGGCTTGCACCTGGAGGCTTTCCTGGGTTTGCAGAAACCGCGTTAAGCTATCCGTCGCGATCGTCAGATCCCGTTGGGTTTCACTAAACTGGCGGGACAAAATGGGTAATTGACTATATTTTGCATTGAGGAAATTCAACACTTTGTTGATTGTTTGTTGCTTGACGATCGCAATTTGCAAATCATTTTCTGCCACCGCCAACTGTTCCCCAACGGATTGTTCTGCTTCTTTAAGCATGACGGGCACAAGGTTTTCTGCCTGCCGTTGGAGGAGCTGAATATTGGGAGAGTTGGGGCCAAAGCGGGCAGATTCAATGGCAATTTGTTGTTCCAGAAGTTGATATTTTTGCAACAGAGCTTGATAGCGACCGGATTGGCTGAGGGCGATCGTTTGACCTAATTTTTCCTGCAGAATCCGGCGACGGGCTTCTAGCCCAACAATTTCCACCTGTTTTTCTTGGCGTTGCTGCGTCCAAGTTGCAATCTGACCACTTAACGTTGCGGAATAATCTTTAATCTCAACGAAATTATAGGTTTGCCGTAAGGTTTCCAATTGCTTTTGTAATTCGTTGACCCGATTTTGAATTTTCGGCAATTGTTGATTGACAAACTTTAACCCTTGTTTAAGTTGAGCCTGTTGATCTTCACGACTATATTCCAAATACCCCCGCGCTAGGCGTTGCAGCAACAAAAGTGCTTTATCCGGGTTGGAATCACTGTAACTGACTTCAATGATCTTTGTCTCGCCCAGCCGTATAATCGATACCTTTTGGGAAATGACATCATAGGTCGTGCCCGGATAGCGATCGTTGACTTCCTTCAAAATTTCTCCCATCAGTTTGGGACTGTAGAGCACTTCGATTTGGGTGGAATAGTCGAACTCCTTATTAGAAGGTGCGGATTTACTTTCAGTCAATTGATCGTTGATATCCGGACGCTGGCTCACTGGTTCCACCAACAACCGAAAACTCCCCTGAAACTCTGGAACACTGCGAGCATTTTTTAAGCCCGACAGCCCTGCCATGGCGATCGCACAAATGCCAATCACGATCGCTTTACGGCGTAGCATTCCCACAATCTGAGGCAGGCTCCAAGTGGCTTCCCCAGCCTGATCCGTATCGCTACTGGGCGCAGTCGGTGAGATCGGATTACTCTGTTGGTTCAGCTTCTGCAACAGATCGTTAACGGTGGGTTTGGTAGAAGGCTGACGAGACATAGTCATAAGATGCGGCTTACGTTACAGCGGTTTTGAGAAGTCGTTTTAAGTAACAGGTTTGAATGACCAATTTGAATGACAAATCCGAGCTAGAAGACAGGAATCCCTATTTGCCAGGAAATTGTCTAAAGACGCCAAACACGGAGAAGATACTATTGATGGGCGTGAGAATATTGCCGATCGTGTCGGTAATTTTTGCCCCCAAGGAGCGATCGACCAGAATCACATCACGGCTTTGCAGGATGGGGTTGGAATCGGAATTAATCGGCTTATCCAAATTGATAGCAATCTTGCGACGGGAAACGGTGCCATTGGCATTCAGCCGAAGGAGTTCTACCGTCTTCTTCTTAGCCCTTGGCCCAAATCCCCCCGCCAACATAATGGCTTCATTCAGGGAAGTCCCTGTCGGAATCGTTTGAACCCCTGGAGCCAATACTTCACCCAGCAAATTCACCTTGATTTCTCCGGGAGAAACGTTCGATCGACCCACTTGGAGGGCAACTTCGGGCGTCATTTCAGTCGCGGTATGCAAAATCACCGTATCGCCATCCCGAATGGCAATATCTTGGCTGAGATCGCCATTGGTCAGTAGATCCCATAGACTGCTGTTAATAATTTCCGCTGTGCCATCCCGCAAGGGTCGCCGGATCTCGATTTGTTGTAAATTAGTTTGTTGGGTAATGCCGCCCGCTTCATCAATAATTTGCGTGAGCGTCGGCAATTCTCCATTCTTCGGCGTGACGACGTAGGCTCCGGGTCGAGTCACTTCACCCAAGATCGCCACATGGACATTACTCATTTCTGAGAGCAATACCATAATGACCGGTTTGACTAACACCTGGGCATCGGCATAGAGCTTGCTAATGGTTACAGCGGCTTCCGATTCGGTCATGCCTTCCACATCCACCGCACCAATGACAGGCAGCATGATTGAGCCATCTACCATCAGTTGGTAGGCTCCTGTAAATTCCGGCACGTTGTAAATCACGACGTTAATCCGATCGCCGGGAGCTAGGGTATAACGCGCAGGTCGGTTGGGTTGGGGAATGCCTCGATCGGGAACGGCCCAGTTGCGATCGGGTCGGGGCGTTGATGTAGTTGGAACTGCGCCAGGAATTACGCCAGGAATTGCGCTGGGAATTACGCTGGGAATCGTATTAGGGGTCGTATTAGGTAGTTTATTAAGCGTGGGATTAGGGTTGGAATTAATTGCTGAGTTAGATGGGGGATTATTGAGTTGGGAATTAATGCCATTCGGCGTGAGGTTATTGAAATTTGAATTGCTTAGGGGGATTGTTGAACCATTACCAGTATTAACATTAGAACGCCCTGGCACAATAGTTGGGGGCAACGGTGTTGTAATTGGCTTAATGGGATTGGGAGAAACTGTGGGAATCGTTGGGGGTAACGGCGTCGCGATCGGGGAAGGATTGGGATTTGTGGTTTGAGCCAGGACAACCGCAGACAGCCCACCGTGAGCGATCCAGAGGAGGGAGAGTAAGCTTGCAGAGGAAATCTGGGTTAGGCGGGACATGGGTGGAGGAGCGTGGGAGGGTAGGGAGTGGGA
>NZ_JBLZFX010000146.1:0-10544 GCF_050753345.1 Alkalinema pantanalense CENA528
GTTCCATTGTTAATACGGGCATGCGACACGGTCTTTCCGCTTTTCAAGCCATTGAAGCCGCTCTTGACCCCTCGCAACCCTTATTCCCTCTGGGTTGAGTAGTTACAATCGGCGAATGCAAAGATCATCGGACAACATCAAGATGGGAATATTGACATTGTTGATCAAGTTCAGCAGGTCATCATTGGCACGACGAGCTTCAAGGTTACGATTTTGCAGTTCCTCATTGGTGGTTTTCAGTTCCTCATTGGCTGACTGAATCTCCTCCTTTGCAGTTTGCAGTTCTTCGTTGGTGCTTTTCAGTTCTTCATTACTAGAAAGAATTTCTTCATTCGCCGCAATCAACTGTTGATTGGTCGATTCTTTCTCCTCGATCGTCAGTTGTAACAGCGTTTGGGTATCGAGCAACTCTTGACGGGTACTGGCCAATTCCTGACGAAGTCGGCGAATTTCTGGATCAAGCTCAACGACCTCTGCTTCTGGTTCTACGGTTTGGTCGGGTGAGGCTAGGGAGGGTTCGGGGTCTTCCCGCTCAAACAGAATCAGATAGCAACGTTCAGGGGGGGTTGAGGTGTGGAAGGGAATCACTTCCACTGTCAAACCAACTTCGGACAATTGAGATAAATCCTGAACCTTGAGTCCCTGCCGTCGGACGGCGATGCCCTGCTGCTTAGCAGATTCGATCGCCATTCGCAGATCAATCAATAAACTGGGACGAATCATCTTCAACAGGGTGTAGCTCGGTTCGCCAGAAGGAATTCTTAGATAGGGGCTGGTATCCCCGCGAAATTGCAAAATTTCCAACTGTTCATTGACAATCACGCCCGCTGGCCCAAAGCGACTCAGCACAATCTGGTCAGCCCACTGTTGCAAGTTACTACGATTCAGCGATGCAGAAAATCCCTGGCGCTGTTCCAACTCCACCTCCCTAGGATAGTAGCTGGCGATGAAGTCAAAATTCAGTCGCGAGGGCACCGATCGCCGGGTATAGATCTTGGCTTGAGAATCAAATACTTCAAACAGATCCGTTGTGTCTCCCAGGCTTTCGGAATTACCAAACACCAGGAAACCCGTGGGCTTGAGGCTGTAGTGGAAAAAAGACAACACTCGCTTTTGGAGGGCAGGCTTAAAGTAAATCAGCACATTGCGGCAACTGAGCAGGTCAATATCCGAAAAGGGCGGATCGCTGCTGAGATCCTGACGGGCAAAAACGCAGAGTTCCCGTACCGATTTTTTGATTTGATAGCCACCATCCAGTTCGTTAAAAAAACGCAGGCGGCGTTCATTGGAGATCCCTTCCATTTGGGTTTCGCGATAAAACCCTACGCGGGCAATTTCGATCGCCTCATCGCTAATGTCCGTCCCAAAAATCTGAATGGTGGGACTAATCAATAGGGACTGCAGATGCTCAAGCAAGCACATTGCCAGGGAATAGGGTTCTTCGCCAGTGGCGCAGCCGGGCACCCAGATGCGAATACTAGTCGTGGCAGTGGATTGTTGCAATAACAGAGAAAACACTCGTTCCCGAAGGATGGTATAAACTTCGGGATCTCGAAAAAAGCTGGTGACGGTAATGAGGACATCGTGGTACAGGGCTTGAATTTCGCCGGGGTGTTCGCGCAAATATTGAACGTACTCACTTAAGTTGAGACATTTTTGTAGGGCCATGCGTCGCTGCAAGCGCCGCTGAATGGTGGTGGGCTTATAGTTCGCAAAGTCAACTCCCGTTTGCCGATGGAGCAGCCGAAATATAGTCACAAGCTCATCTTCTTCGATCGGCGAAGGCGTAACGGCATCTTGATCCAAGTCAGTACGGAGATAGGGATGCCGCTTGAGTTTGATGAGTTCCTCCGCCATGGTGGCAGGAGACAGCACAAAATCCACACTCCCCGTCGCAATGGCCGCTGCTGGCATATCAATAAATTCAGCAGTCTCCCGATCTTGGGCAAAGACAATGCCCCCCTCCGCCCGGATGGCCTGTACCCCTAGAACCCCATCGTTATTGCTACCGGAAAGAATAATGGCGATCGCTTTACTTTTTTGATCAGCGGCTAAGGACTTAAGAAATAAATCAATGGTCTTCACCCGACGGTGGGTTTGATCACAGTCTGCAAGGTGAAGTCGCCCTTGATCGATCGTCATCTGGGCATTGGACGGAATGACATACACGTGATTCGCTTCTACGAGCGTATCCTGTTCCACAGTCGTGACTGGCATCGGAGTGACCCGTGACAGCAACTCGTCTAACAAACTGTCCTGTTCCGGTGACAGATGCTGCACCACGACAAACGCCATCCCAGTCGTAGGAGGTAAATGGCTCAACAGTTCTGAACAAGCCGCGAAACCGCCTGCAGAGGATCCAATACCAACAATGAGTAATTCTTCGTTTGTCGCGTTGGAATCTGTCATTAACCATGCCCCTCCAAGGGCCGCTGAATTCAGGGAACACACCTCTGCTGCTTAACTTCTGCTGCTCAACCTTTGCAGGCCAATTGAGTTACTCAATTGAGTCGCTCAAGCAAGTTTGAACTCTGAGGTAGATAGGTGCTAACTCGGTGTAGTGTACGGCATGCTGTGTATCCTTGCCCCCAAGAAACTGAGATTTTTTGAATCTTGCAGTAACCCTAAAATCCAAATCCTATTTTTTTTGAAGCTTAAATCAAAATTATAAATACTAGTAATCCTTATTATAGATTTTTTCTAAAATACATTTGTCCCACTTGATTAAAACCAAGTGGCTACAAGGCTGGTTCTACTGTTCAACGATTTGACCAGCAATCCTGTTTAAGTCATTGACAGGAGCACAAATTCTTCAAAATAAGAATTGCGGCAACAACAATCTCTTAAGCTATTTCCTAAGCACAGAGGTATAGGTTCTCCCTAAATGCATTATTACAAATTTGACCCTTCACAATTGCAATTAGGAGAAGGGGAGCCAGATTCAAAATTCAAAGTCCCTCTCCCGCACTGGAAGAGGGATTTAGGGTGAGGGTTGCAAAAGTGAGATGCGCCCCTGAATTGAGACTATTACTAGGCGATCGCTGCCTAGGAAAAAACTTCACTATACCTATTTAGAGCGGGATAACTGGATTAGGGATTATTCCTTTTAATAGAACAGGGAAGCAATCTTGATTCACTATGATAGCTGGCATGTAAAAGATTTTTTCACGTATAAAGAAACGAGGTGAAATGATGAATCGTCCTAATAACTCTGATTTAAATCAACCTACTACGCTGAATAATGTTCACGGTCGTCCGATTACTACAGATGAAAAAGCCTATCGTGATGGATACGTGGAAGGTCGCACTTTGCAACAAAACAATCAGTATCAACGGGAAAAGGTGGCCGAAAGTAATGGCATTGCCAACGGGATTATTATTGGAGGCATCCTTGCTGCCATCGTGGGTTTAGGTGCTGCTGCGATCGCTTACTACAATCGTCCTCAAGTTCCTGTACAACGATCGGTCATTGTTGAGCCAACCACCGCACCGAGTCCTCAATCGAGCGCTTCTCCGGCTGCTAAACAAACAACAATCATCGATCGAACCATTGAAAAGGTCACTCCCGCAGCTCCCCCTGAAATCAAGGTAATCGAAGTGCCTAAAGCGGTTCCCGTTCCGGTTCCCGTTGCACCTCCCGCAGCGCCCCAAAGCTCTCAGACCACACCTCGGAGCTCATCCAGTTCTTCTGAAGGTTCTCCTTCCAGCAACACTCCTTCTACCAATTCTACAACCACTACCCCAACCGATAGCTCTAGTCCTTCAAACTAAATCTAACCTATCCTCAATAGCTACTTTTCTAGCAATTAACTAATGTCACAGAATTGATTTTTTTGAGTTCTCCGATCGTACCCGTTATCCTCACTCTTCCTTAGGAGTTAACTATGAGTGGACAAATGTGTTGGCTCAGGCCGTTCGGATCTGACGAAATGATTCTACATCTACGATTACGCCCCTCCGATCCGTGGCAACCCTACACAGCATTACGAACCTTTTCAGTGCCAGATTATCGGGTGCCTCGGGGGTCTAAAGGCTGGGCAACTTACCAAACATTACGCTTGGCTCATTGGGAACTAGTTCCCACCCAGGATGCCTATCAATCTTTAACCTATGCAGCAGATGAAGTGCAACACCCTGAAGCTGCTTAATTCTAAGTCTCAAATTCTGAATCGGTAATATCTGAATCGGTAATATCTGAATCAGTAATATAGGACAGGATGACTGGCTGGATAACTTAGAGGGATAACGGAAAAAGCAGGACGTACTCAGTACTGTCTGTTGCTCTTCCTAAAGGTAGAGATCAATGAATAACTCGCCACTCTCTAAATACAGATGACACCTGGTCTACAGTGTTTGATACTGGCCAATAGAGAATTTTAGCCCTCCCTGCTTTAACCTCTTATCATTCTAATCACGACTCATTGTAAATTGTGATTGCTGGTATTAAATCATTTTCCTGTCCAAAACTAAACTTTCTAATTTATTGCTCTAAGGAGCTTCAAAATGGCTGAATTTAATGGTGTTATGATGCAATATTTCCACTGGTATAACGAGCCAGATGGGATGTTGTGGAAGCAGGTGGCTGAGTCTGCGGAAGAATTAGCAGCGCTTGGGGTAACTTCTCTGTGGCTTCCCCCCGCATACAAAGGCACTGGGGGCGGCTATGATGTGGGCTACGGGGTGTATGACTTATTTGACCTAGGCGAATTTGACCAAAAGGGGTCGGTTCGGACAAAGTACGGTACCAAGGATGAGTACTTAGCTGCGATCCAAGCGGCTCAAAAGGTTGGAATTCGGATTTATGCCGATGCTGTTTTCAACCACAAGCTAGGTGCAGATGCTGAGGAAGAAGCCCAAGCAACCCCATTAAATCCTGATAATCGTAACGAAGCCATTGGTGAATATCAGACGATTAAAGCTTGGACTCACTTTACATTTCCAGGGCGAAACGGTAAATACTCCAGCATGGAATGGCATTGGTGGCATTTCGACGCGATCGACTACAATGCCTACAATGAAGGGGAAAACGCAGTTTATCTCCTGAAAGGGAAAGAATTCGATTACAACGTTGATTTAGAAAAGGGTAACTTCGATTATCTGATGGGATGTGATCTAGATATGGATCATCCCGAAGTCATGGGAGAACTGAAATACTGGGGCGAATGGTACGTTGATATGACCGGTGTGGACGGTTTCCGCTTTGATGCCGTCAAGCATGTGAAGGCAGACTTCTTCAGGGATTGGCTGAACCATGTTAGTCATCAAGTTGGTCGAGATTTATTCGCAGTCGGCGAATACTGGTCCTATGATGTAGAAGCGCTTCACGCATTCTTGGAAACGACAAACGGACGGGTCACATTATTTGATGCTCCTTTACACTACAATTTTCATGTCGCCAGCCAAGCGGGTGCCGACTATGATATGAGGCAAATTTTTGATAATACGTTAGTTCAACAACAACCTGCCCTCGCGGTAACCCTAGTTGAAAATCACGATTCCCAGCCCTTACAGTCCTTGGAATCTGTTGTAGAAGCGTGGTTTAAGCCCTTGGCCTATGCTTTAATCCTATTGCGTCGTGAAGGCTATCCCTGCATTTTCTATGCGGATTACTACGGTGCTCATTACAAAGACACAGCCAATGATGGCAATGAGTACGAGATTTGGATTGATTCCCATAAGTGGTTAATCGACAAGTTCCTGTTCGCTCGTCAAAACTTAGCTTTCGGTGACCAGTACGATTACTTTGACCACGCCAATACGATCGGTTGGACTAGACTAGGCACTGAAGAATGTCCCGGCGGTATGGCAGTGGTGTTAAGTAATGGTTCCGACGGGAGCAAGTGGATGGAAGTAGGACAACCCAATGCCACCTACGTAGATATCACAGAGCACATTAGTGAACCCGTTGTCACTAATGACGAAGGATGGGCAGATTTCCGGTGTAACGGTGGCTCTGTCTCGGTATGGGTGCCTGAAACCTCATTGCCTACCACTTAGGATAAAGAATTGCCAGCATTAAGACTTGCCATAGGACTTGCATTAAGACTGTATCTATGCATGTTTAACTAGACAAGCTCGCTGAGCGATCGTTAACTCACACTTGCTCAACTCACACTTCTCAATTTTTACATTCTCGCCTCCACTACTCATGCTGGAGGCTTTTCTAATGGTTTTTTATAGCATTGTTTAGTTAATCAATCTGTTAATCATGGTCATAATATCCACTCTATTTCCTTTGATGAGACTCTAATGAGACTCTAATGAGACTTAACGGAGAGTTAGCAGATTCTCCGACATTTCTGCATAGGTTACAAATTGCCTTGTGGGCATTGCTGAACTGGACTATGAAACAGTTGGTGCAAGCCTTGCGACTTTGTCCTCGATCTGACGCAACCATAGTGTTATTCAGCAGTGCCAAAATTCCCTTGTGAACGTGGCGATACCAGGGGATCATGATTATTTTGTGCAAAGAATAATTCAGGGATTATCATTTCCCTCACATCGATATGAGCTGCAATTACAAGATTACGGATATCGTTTTGGTACATCATGAACTTTTTGCCTCAAAAACGATAGCGTACTTTACTCACATTAAATATATTGTTGTCGAACTTAATAAGAGGGATGCAAACTTTAAGGTTTATTTGCGATTTGGATTACAATTCCGTTAATATCTTACGATCTAAGGATAGAAGTCCTTACCCCGGAGGAGAGTGCCATGCGTCACATTCTCGTTGCAGTGATGAATGGTTCAAAAGCTCGTTTTTTGACCTTAGAAAGTTGTGAGATTCCCGAATTTAGCAATGCTTGCAATTTAGTGGAACAGGATAGCTTGTTCAATAGTGAGCATGAAATGACAGGACAGGAGCTTTGGTCTAACTCCAAAACTGGACGAAACCGCAGTACTAGCAGCCAAGCCCATAGCTATGACGACCATCGCCAACAGCATCGCGTGGAATATGAACGACGGTTTGCCGGAACGATCGCCCAGCGTTTGCTGACCCTACTCAAATCCGGCCAAACCCAGCATTTCATTCTGGTGGCAGAACCGCAGTTTCTTGGCATTGTCAGGGAAACGCTCCTACCGTTGTTGCCCAAAGGATTAGACATTACCAAATTGGCCAAAGACCTATGTAATTTGACACCAACTGAACTCCAAGCATATCTCGCTCAGAAAAACCTTCTACCAGCCTTACCACGGATAACGCGCTAAAAATCAGACTGACTTAAAATCAGCCCAATTTAACGTTCAATTTTCATTTTAATTGGGTCAACTTAATTGGGTCAACGATGTGTGATTGATCGACTGAATGGCGTATATCCCATGCTGCGACAACAACTCCATGTTGCTGGTATTGTTCAAGGTATTGGCTTCCGTCCGTTTGTCTATCAATTGGCGACAACATTGGGATTGACGGGTTGGGTGCAAAATGACGCTCAGGGCGCTGTGATTGAGGTTGAAGGCCCGATCGATCGCTTGCAGCAATTTCACGATCGCCTACAAACGGATTTACCATCCCATGGCTTGATTCAACGCATCACCCTGACGACCCTTGACTCTACTGGCGATCCCCACTTTGAAATTCGCCCCAGTCAGTCAAACCCTGCAACGACCCTGATTCTTCCAGATTTAGCCACCTGCCCTGCTTGTTTACGGGAACTCTTTGATCCGAACGATCGACGGTATCGCTATCCCTTTATCAACTGTACCCACTGTGGGCCACGCTACAGCATTATCCAGGGTTTACCCTACGATCGTCCAAATACGACGATGCGGGATTTTGTCCTCTGTGATGCCTGTCGCGCAGAGTATGAAAATCCTCGGGATCGACGGTTTCATGCCCAGCCGATCGCCTGTCCCCACTGTGGGCCGCAACTAGCTCTGTGGGATCGGCAAGGTAACTCACTCGTTCGCGGAGATGAAGCCCTGCTGGCAACAGTGTCCGCCCTTCGGCAGGGAAATATTGTGGCGATTAAAGGTTTAGGGGGATTTCAACTTCTGGTTGATGCCTATAATTCGACCGCGATCGCCCAGTTACGGCAGCGCAAACATCGCCCTGACAAACCCTTTGCCCTCATGTATCCTTCGTTGACTGCCCTTCAGGCGGATTGCCCAGTCAGCGATCGAGCGTCACAGGTCTTAACCTCCGCTGCTGCTCCCATTGTCCTGTTACCGCATCACCTAGATCGGAGCCATTCACGCCTGAACCAGGATTTAATTGCACCTCAGAATCCCTATTTAGGGGTGATGCTGCCCTATACGCCGCTGCATCATTTGTTAATGGCAGCGTTAAACAGCCCAGTTATCGCCACAAGTGGCAATCTTGCAGGGGAGCCGATTTGTATTGATGAATGGGAAGCCGTTCGCCAATTAGGCTCGGTTGCGGATTATTTCTTGGTGCACGATCGCGCGATCGCCCGCCCAGTGGACGATTCCGTTGTCCGGCTGATCACGGTACAGGAATTCAGCGAGGCATCCGCCGAGGTATCCGGTCAAACCTTGGAGCAGGAATTGATGCTACGACGGGCGCGGGGCTATGCGCCTTTGCCAATTACTCTGAAGCTTCCAAATGCGAGGCATAATTCTTCTATCCTTGCTGTAGGTGGCCATCTCAAATCCACGATCGCAATTACGATTCCAGAGTCCATCCTTCAAGATCAGTCCAAGGATGCCACTGCTGGCAATCATCCATCTGCTAATCAAACTTCTAGTAATTCTTTCAGTGTTGTTAATATTCTTTTGAGTCAACACCTAGGCAATTTAGATAATTGGCAAACAGTTACTACCTTTCATGAAGTCGCGGAGTCTTTACAAGCAATCTACGGTATTCAAGCAGCAGAGATTATCTGTGATTTACATCCTGATTATTTTTCAACCCAATACGCACAAAATCACCTACAGAATCACGCGATCGCGCCCATTGCGGTTCAACATCACCACGCCCACATTGCAGCCTGTATGGCGGAACATCAACTAACGCAGCCTGTGTTAGGCATTGCCTGGGATGGGACGGGCTACGGAACCGATGGCACGCTCTGGGGGGGCGAATTTATGATCGCAACGCTGACGGACTTTCAACGATTGGCGACGTTCGAGCCCTTTCGGTTGCTGGGAGGAGAACAAGCCGTGCGGGAGCCCCGTCGCATTGCGATCGCCCTGCTCTATGAACTCTTTGGATCAGCCCTGTGGGAGCAGGGGGAGCAGCTTAATTTGCCTGCGGTAAAAGCATTTACAGTGCAGGAGCGATCGGTCTTAAGCCAAATGTTACAGCGATCGGTCAATTGTCCCATGACCTCTAGTGTGGGGCGATTATTTGATGGCGTGGCCTCACTCCTCGATTTGATACAGGTCAGCACGTTTGAAGGCCAAGCGGCAATGGCGGTGGAGTTTGCCTGTGGTGCAGAGACGATAGAGAATTGGCCCAATCATGCGAGTTATTCGTTTGATATGTATGAAGAAGCATCACATTACGTGGTGAATTGGAAGCCGATCGTGCAGGGAATTTTGCAAGATTTACAGCGATCGGTTTCTCAATCCACCATTGCACTTAAGTTTCACCAGACCCTAGTGGACATCATTGTAGCAATCGTACAACGAAGTGACTTATCAACCCTTGTGTTATCCGGTGGGTGCTTTCAAAATAAATGGTTACTGGAACAGTCTATTCAACGCCTGCATAATTTAGGATACCCACTCTACTGGCCCCAGAAAATCCCACCCAATGATGGCGGGATCGCCTTGGGACAAGCGGCAGTCGGATTATCCCGTTTAAATAATACGTAGAATGAGTGACTCAAATTAGCTGATTGAATAGGTTAGCCGGGAAAAGTATCGTAGATCGTGTCATGACATTGAACACCAGCAAAAGTCAAGAGAAATCATGAGTCTATTTCCAAGTTTCCATTCCACCCACAATACGATTCACTAACATTGATAGATCGATCTAGTTTCAATTCAAATTAATTTATGATTAAGAGATCGGTCAAGAAATTCTCTAATTTGCTACCAGTAAGGATTCCAGTATTTTCTCAATCGAAATAATATATTTTGAAAGTCGTTTTAGAAACTTTTCTATCATTATTGCCGTCACCTTCCATAACTCCAATCATCAGGGAGATTATACTACTTATGGAGTATGAAGAATGAACTTGGTCGTGATCGGCTCCTCTGGTATCTGGCAAGGGATCAAACGATCAAAATCATGGTTGCTAAGTTTAGGATTCCTCGGAATCACGATCGGGGTCAGCTTGATTCCAGACATAACAATTCCAGGTCGTTTATCATTGCTAATTTTTAGTATCACTGTTAGTCTTTGGACGTTAACCAGGTTAAATGTTAGTTATGTTGCAGTTTTTGCTGCGCTTGCCCTAGTTCTGACTGGCGTCACCCCACAAAGTCAGATGTTTCAGACCTTAGGAGACGAAATTATCTGGTTGATGATTAGAGTTGTTGGGAAATAAAACCAGCTCTGGGACAGGGTTTGCCCTGACTGTTATCTAACTTATGCTGCATCTAAGTAGAAGTTCCACAAGCCTGCTGCGTT
>NZ_JBLZFX010000147.1:0-10424 GCF_050753345.1 Alkalinema pantanalense CENA528
TCTCAATGCCATGGTCAAGCAGGGAACCTTCTGGAACCCTGCGGCCATAGCTAATCCAGGGCAAGTTCTGCCCCAACCTACTTGACTTTCAAGATAATCGCTAGCCCCCCTTATTAAGGGGGGAATAGGAGGAAATAGGAGGAAATAGGAGGAAAGCCCCTAGAATTTCTATTTTTTGCTTAATTGACTCAAAGTCCCCCTTTTTCAGGGGGATTTAGGGGGATCGAGCGGCTGGCGAGTGAAGATAAGATTGTCCTAATTGTCTGGGCCACCGCTATAGTTTTGACTAGCTACAGTGGGTTAGTTTTCCCGTTGATCCAGGAAATTAGACGGGCTGCGACAATGCCACCGATTAAACCAAACAAATGCCCCTGCCAGGAAATGCCGATTTGGATGGGTAAGATGCCCCAAATCATGCCGCCAAAGAGGGACAGAACGACTAGGGCAATGAAGATGGAGCCGAGGCTGCGTTCAAACCAGGCGCGCAGGATGAGATAGCCAAAGTAACCAAAAATGACGCCACTGGCTCCAATATGCAGTGTACCGGGGACGCCGAAGAGCCAAGTGCCGATTCCGCTGGCGAGGGCTGCAATGACGGAAACGGCGATGAATTCCTGTACATCCCGCGCCATAATCAACCAGCCCAATACGAGAAAGGGCAGGGTATTGCTGATCAGGTGGCGGAAGCCAGCATGGAGAAAGGGGGCAAAGAAAATTCCGGGCAAGCCCGCAGGCGACAGGGGCCGGATGCCCAATAACTCTAGTCGGCCTCCCAGAGCCAGATCCGCAAATTCGATCGCCCACATCAGTCCGACTAAGCCCCCTAAAATCCAAGCATGGGCTTTCAGTTCTGCCATGAGTGCTTTGGTTTCTCGTTCTGCCTGTGACATTGCGCTTCGGTTCCAACGATTGCTGCGTCTATGCTAGCCGATCGTGGGTGGGGGATGACAGGTTGGTTAATCGGGGGATGGCCTGCACCCAAGGGATTGCGGACTATTTACTGAGAACATGGTGTGCTAAATTGTGCGCTAAACTGACCAACGATCGGGTAGAACCCAAAGACTAGGCAAAAGAGATTGGGCAGGCAGAAGATGAGTTTTTCCCTGGGGTTGGCAATTTGGGGCTATAAGGGCTGGTTGGGGGAGTTGTTCCCGGTAAAAGCATCGGCACGGGATTTTCTGAAGCTGTATAGCCGACGATTTTCGATCGTGGAGGGGAATACGACGTTTTATTCGATTCCCGATCGGGAGACGGTGAAACGCTGGGCCGCAGAGACACCGGAGGGATTTTTATTTTTTCCAAAGTTGCCTAAAACGGTGACGCACGAGGGGAATTTGTTACCCCATTTGCCGGATGCTTTGCGGTTTTTGGCATTGATGCAGGAATTGGGCGATCAGTTGGGAGCGATGTTTCTGCAATTGCCTCCGAGCTATAGTCCAGCCTATTACAAAGATTTAGAATTATTCATTCAAGGCTGGCTGGCGGCGACTGCTGTTCCGTTGGCGGTGGAAGTGCGGCATCTGGGGTGGTTTCAGCCGAGTTATCGCGATCGGTTGAATGAGTTATTGACCCATCATCAAGTTGGACGAGTGTTGTTGGATACTCGGGCAATTTACCGTGCGACGGATAATCCCCAGCAGTATTCTCAAAATAAAAAACCGGATGTGCCCTTAGAGCCGATCGTGACTGCCCCCTTTAGCTTTGTGCGTTACATTAGCCATCCTATTCTTGAGAACAATCTCGATTATTTTGCGGAATGGGTGGATATTGTTGCAAATTGGTTGACCCAAGGGACGCAAACCTATTTCTTTGTCCATTGTCCGTTGGAAGATCATTCACCCCGGAATGCGCGACGGTTTCAGGCGATGTTGGAACAGGCAGGGCTGGAGGTGCCGCCATTACCGTGGGATTTAATCGCTGAAGAGACGCCTTCGCAACTGAGTTTGTTTTAGTTAACTTCAAAACGAATTCCGGTAATCCAGAGTTGTTCTCCGTCGTGGCTCCATTCAACGATCGTGGGTTTTGGGCTGAACTTGTTTGAGCTGAGTTTGGTGAGGCTGTGGAAGGCGCGATCGCTAAGGCTAGCGACTTCTTGCAATAGCTTGGGGGGCATGTCCTCAGCGATCGAACGGTTTGTCCAAGTTGTTGCGTCTTCTGAAGAAAGTGGCTGGAGTTGGTGGGTTGTGGGGGCTGTACCTTCGGAATAGACGGTGACTTCCAGGGTGGGCGACTCTGAGACGATCGCGCGGGTAGTTCCATAGAAAATTGGCCACAGTTTGGGTTGAACTACGAGGGCAACGGTACTGTTGCGTTGGGCTTCAAAACATTGCACGATCGCGTCCCAAAAGGCATTGATGCTAGTGATTTCGACGTTGTAATCCAAGTTGGGTTGCTCGACGGCGGAAACCCGTATGAAGACAGGTTCTCGGCGTGAGGGTTGCAGCAGTTGAAACAGTGGTTCAGGGTCGTCGCCGGGATAGAGTACCCAGCCAGAAACGATCGGTAAGCCAGCCCGTTTGAGATGGGCGAGGGTGGCGGCGAGGTATCCGGCTTTTTTGGGGGAGAGGGGGTCGTCTAAGGTAGCGATCGTGCCTGCGGGGCGAAAGGCGCGATATTCAGTTTTTTTAGCGGTTTTGGTCACGGTTTCGGTACGCTTTTGGTCACCCCAACTGACCACACCTGCCATCACGATCGTCATCACGATAAGAGCAGAGTTGCGGGGTTGAAAGGCAACATTCATCACAACCATTAATGCTAAGGCAACCCATCGGCTTTGTTGAGGAGAACGAAACAGGGTTGTGCCGACGAGGGTTAATGGAATGACAAAGGCAGCGGCAATTGGGTGGTGCAGCCCGAATCCGGCCAAGAGCGTGGTGAGTTCCGTGGGAAGCTGACGACCGTACCGACCAAAGGCATAGGCAGCCAGGGCAATCATGTCCCATTCGGGGTTGGCGGGAAAGAAGGCTTTGGAGAGGCCAACGATCGCCAATCCTTTTATAATTTTAAGTAGAATTTTAAACCCATCTTGCAATTGGTTACAGTCCGGCAGGAAGGCCAGCAAGGGACACACAATAAAAATTAAGGTGGCTCCGAGGACTTGCAGTAGGGTCATGGTTCCGTGATTTCCATCAGGCAGGGCAGGAGAACGGTTTGATAGGGTTGGACTGGTTAGGGTGAATGACTAGAGTGAATGACTAGAGTGAATGACTAGAGTGAATTAAACGATCGGGGGGAACTACTATGGGAACGTTTAAGGGATTCAAACTACTGACGATTGGCTCGATTCTCGCACTTTTATTTCCGCCTGTCACACCTAAGAAAAAATTTGATGGATTTGACAAGCTGGCGTTTGGGACGCTGTTGGGCATTGCGGCTTGGGGGATTGTGGGGCGTCCTGATTTGACGAAGCTTAATCTGGAGTTGCCGAAGTTTACGTTTTCGGTGCCGCCCCATGGAGACTCTGCGAAGAATGCAACTAGTCCGGCGACAAATACGGCTCCTTCTGCAACGCCGATCGTGGCACAATCGACACCTAGACAAGGGGTATTGGTGCTGTGTCCGAGTCCGATCCGGGTGGTGAACATTCGGCAGAGTGCGGGTTTGACGCGGGTGTTGGGAACGGTGCCCTGTGGTCAGCGGTTGAATGTGACGGCGGGGCAGCGGTTTGCGGCGAATGGGGAGGTGTGGGTGCCTGTGGCGTATGGCGGAACGCGGGGGTGGGTGGCAAGGCGGTTTTTACAGCTTTAGGATTAAGGATGTAGTATCAAATTGATTGATTACCGCTGTAGATTCGATCCCCCTAAATCCCCCTTATTAAGGGGGACTTTGAGTTAATTAAGCAAAAAGTAGAAGTTCTAGTAACTTTCCTCCTATTTTCTCTTGTTGCCCCTTTTTTTCTAGTTGAGCGGCGCGTAGCGCGGGGGCTAGGAGGGATCCTCATGCTTCGGGAAAACAGAATTGTAGGCAAGCTTTCTGGCCCGATCGCGTAGATTCGATCCCCCTAAATCCCCCTTATTAAGGGGGACTTTGAGTTAATCAAGCAAAAAATAGAAATTCTAGCAACTTTCCTCCTATTTTCTCTTATTCCCCCTTTTTTAAGGGGGGTTAGAGGGGATCCACTCTCCTCGGGAAAACCGATCGATCGCGCTTACTCCGCCGCCTCTGTGGATCGATCGCGTTCCATCAGGCTGACGTATTGCCAAGTTGAACCGGGGACGGGCATGGGGGGACTCCAACGAACTCTGTCGCTGAATCGCAGCGCATGTAATTGATTGATTGCTGCTTGCACGTCTTCGCGAGTGCCGAAGAGATAAAATTGCAACGGTTTACGATCGGGATCGATAACGCGATCGAGGCCACCAAAGTTAATGAACATGGGTTTTTTCCTATTGTTGAGAAGGGAAGAAACCCCAAAAACTAAGGCCACCCTTTTGCGCAGGACAAGTAGGGTGGCCCGATCGAATGTTAAAATCCGTGTCAGACCGCCTTGCTGCTCATTCCAGCTTGGGGGTTTAGCTGCCCTTCGTTGCTTGGACCCAACGTTGGGTAGCGCCTTATTTTCTGGGAAATTAGCTGGTTCAATCGGGTTGTTGAAACACGATCGCACTCAGCTATGAAAAACCAGACTACGGACAAACCAGGGTTCTGTCAACCGTATTTCAGAATTTTGCAATCCTGTAATATTTGGCAATGTGATATTTGGCAATACTAGGGTTTGAACAGAGTTTCAACCTGTCGCTCATCTTCCATGCATTCTCAAGTCTTTATGCTTCATGCTGGGCAAAGTGGTCTAACAATTCCCGATGGATAAACCGATAACGTCCACCGATCTGCTGGAGGAGGCGACGCTCATGGCAATAGGTCAGAAATTGAGCCAGGTTCCAGGGGATGCTTTTCGCCTGCCAGAGTGTGATTCTGAGTGCAAAATACTTATTTAAGTCTATACAGGTCAATAGAGTGAACAAATAAATCAAAAAATTCAATATCCAGTAAGGGATTGGATTTTGATAGTAAGCTGGAATATACGGTTGAAAGATTAAGAATCCAACTGTGAAAAATATGCTGAGAATTAATAATTTTAATTTCTCTACTCTCCCTTGATTTAATTTTTCGTATGGATTACGAAAATTATCAGTGAAAATAAAGCCGATATTAAATAGTGACATTATGAGAAATACTAATATCACCATAGGAGAGATAAGTACTACAGAACATATTTGTACAACCTTTATTTTATTCCTGTAAGTATAGTAATCTGTGCAGATTAGGGTGGCAATAAAAAGATTTATAGAATGTTTATATGGCGATTTTTCATAGTCGATTTTTATCAAATCTTCTCTGATTCGGTTTCGGATTTCTTTCTGCTCCTGTTCTAATTGATTGAAAATTTTACTAATCCCAAATATGCGACTGAAAAATATAACCGTATTCTGAAAAAATAATATGATAGGTAAAATTGGTATAAGAAACAATGCACTGAAAAATCTACAAGTTTCAACATATGCAGAAACTAGATTTTTCAATTTTAAACCTTTAGGAAAAGAAGGAAGTCTTGATCTAATCTTTGAATCTAATGATAGATCATGCAGTATTGGCGTATGCTGGCGAATATATTGGGGAACTTTTAGTTTGAATAAAAAATTCAAACTATAGTAAATTAAAGCGTTAAACATTCGTACTGTATCAGCTTTTGACCCAGTAGAAGCAATAATAGAAAACCAAAAAATCCAAAAAATAATGCTATTTAATGAATCAACTAGTGGGAATGTTTTCATATAGTTGTTAATAAAATAAAATAAAATAGATATGATTGAAGCTCCAATCACTACAAGATTTATCCCGAACAAAAGAAACCAATACAACCACTGTTCTCTTTTGTTCTCTATGCAAGAAGGTTGAATATTTTCAACTAAGAATTCAATCTGATTATTCTTTGCCAATTGCCGCGCCACCCAGCCCAAAGACTGCCGCGTCTGCCGCCAATCTGGTTCTGCCTGCACCCGTTTAAAGGCCCACTTCCTATGCTTCAGTTCTTTACGATTACGATCGGCATCCCGCAACTTCAATGAAAGCTGTCGATCGATATACCGCTCAAACAAATCCGTCTTTCCCTTTAACGGTTTATCCGGTTCATACACCTGTGCCGCTAGCGAAATAAATAACGGCACCCGTAGCAATCCCGGTTCATCATATTCAGCATTCTCTGGATCAATCACAGGATCTAATAACCGCCCCATTTCCGGCACCGCCTGAATCTGATCCCACAGCCCGCTTTTCCCCATTTGCTGCAAATACTCTGCAATCTGCCGATCGTTCAAGGGTTGCAACTGCACCGTACCCCGCAGATTCGACAAATTCACCCCCGCCTGCTGAAACTCTTTTACCCGACAACACACCACCAAGTGGGGATAAACCCGTGCAAAATCATTAATCTTCTCCGTACAAGCCCGCTGCCGCACCATCCCCAACTCATCCAACCCATCCATCAACGGCAACAACACCCGACGCTTCAGCCAATTTTCATAAATTCTGTGGTTCCGATCACCTTTAGAGTCAAAATTTTTACATAGCTGCTCAATCAACCAAGCCCCAATCTCCTGCCCATCCCGCCAAGTCGAAAGCTCAAAAATCACCGGAATCACCGTTTTCGGATTCGAGATCGCCTCCCCCACCAAATGCTCTGCCAACTTCAGCAGTGTAATCGTCTTCCCCGCCCCCGGCGTTCCCAAAATCAATAACTTCCCCTCGATATCCTCCCGCGCATAGGTTGCAATCAGCGGCGCATTTGGATCGATCGTTCCCTTTTCAGCACCATCCACACTCAAACACTTCACCGCCTCCAACGCCAACGCCGGAGAATCTTCCTGGCCGATCGCCTTCACCTCGATCGCATCCACCTCCGCCAACCCAAACAACGACTCCCGCAACCGCTTCTTAATGTCCGGTTGCTGTTGCTTCAGGATTTGCAAACCCCACTCCCAATCCACCGCAGGCGACGCCGGGGAATTCCCAAATAATGAAATAAACGATCGCTGAATGATTACCTGAGCATCTGGCGAATTTTGAACAGCGGCTATATCTCCGCCCGCTTGCACCTGCTGCCCATCACCCCCCAAATCCTGCATTTTTTGATCTTGCGATCGATCGTCGGAATTACGATGCTCGTCCATCATCCGCCCCAACCCTCACAGCCTGCTCACCACCCGTTCCCCATCAGTCCCACCACTAGGGCCATCCAACCCCATCCCAACCCGTCCCTACATCACCCCAAACACCGACGCCGCCATCCCCAACCAAGGCGCGATCGCCTTCAAAACCTCCCCACCCGTTTGCCAAAGACTTTTCCCCGCCTCCGTCGTCTCCTTCAGCTCCTTCATCACCTCCCCCACCTGCTTCAGATTCCCCGCCATCAGTTCCTTATTCGGGGCATCCTTCTGCGCCTCCCGCTTCACCACCTTCAGATAATCCACCAACTCCTCCTGCACCGCCGCATCCAGCGCCGCCCCCTCGATCGCCTGCTGCAACTGCCCCAACAGCGCCGCCACCTCCGCCCCCGTCAACCCTTGGTGCTGCGTCGCCTGTTGCGCTGATTGCGTCGCGATCGCATCCCGCCCCCCTTGCACCTGCTGACCACTCCCACCAATGCCACTCATGCTCTGCGACTGTTTCGGCATTTCCGCTTCTGGCTTCTTCTTCCCAAAGTTAAACATCATTCCCGCCCCCACAACGATCGATATTCTTCCCAATGTAACAAATCCACCCCAATCGATCGAAGATCAGCAATTGCTGTTGCATTCCCAGCAATCTGCGGCCCCTGCAACGGCGATCGCACCTCACTTTGCTGTACATCGTATAATGGAAACTATGAAGTCCTTCGTTGACCTAATCAAATTACGAAAAACGACCCAATCACTCGATTCAATCAAGAAACTGCCTGGAGCCCAACTATCTATGTCATCCAAAGAAGCCATTTTGCAAGAAATTGAGCAGATGCCAGAAGCTTTATTGGACGACGTTCTGAACTTTTTGCAATCTTTAAAAGCTCAATACCGCCAAACAGCCCTAGAAACTTGCCTCTTGAGTGAATCAGCATTGGCAAAAGATTGGCTGACGCCCGAGGAAGACGAAGCATGGCAAGATTTGTAAAAGGCGATGTCGTTGTTGTCCCCTTTTCCTTCTCCAATTTGACCGATGCCAAAAAGCGTCCTGCATTGGTAGTTGCCGCATTATCTGGTGACGATCTGATTTTATGTCAGATTACAAGCCAGATGGTTCGTGATCTTAATGCGATTCCCTTAGAAAACAGTGACTTTCAGTCAGGGAGTCTGCCAAAAAGCAGCAATATTCGCCCTAATCGTTTATTTACTGCCGATCGTCAAATTATTCAGTCCAAAGTAGGTGAATTGCGCTCTGAAAAATTGGAAGCTGTCATCGATCGATTAATTAGTATTCTAAAACAGTAAATCAGATGAAAGTTACGCGATCGCAGCCCACGCCACAACCTGCTCATGGGAAACCTGATGTCCAGTTTCCTGAAAGCGTTGCCATCGTTGCTCATTCTCCTGAATAATTTCCGTCTCAGTCAGATCAGCAAATGCAGCAGTCTCAATATCCGCTTCCAGCCCATTGACCCGATTAAGCTCAAGCTGCTGACGATGGAAAACCTTCAAAGCTTCTTCAATCACAACTTCAGGATCGTCATAACCCAGCGCCATCAATTCTCGCACTAATACTTCAGCCATTGGAGTCATAGAAATATTCATGGCAGGTGTGGGATAAAACAACCCAAAATAGGCTTGAGCCTTCATTATAACATTGCCACTCTTCAGCCCCTCAGCAGCCTCATTCCTAGCAACCTGCGGCAAAAAAACACTTAGGCTTTTCTCTGTCCGATCGCACCAACAATCGCGGGATAATAGAACCTGTTGAGTTCTCCGAAACCCCGTGACTGAAACGCTGCAACGCACCCCTTTGTTTGACCTGATGGGCACCGCCCGCACGATCAGCTTTTCTGGCTGGGAAATGCCCGTTCAGTTCAGTAGCATCACCCAAGAACACCAAGCGGTGCGAACTGCGGTGGGAATGTTCGATATCTCCCACATGGGGGCTTTTTCGCTGAAGGGCAATGTGCTGGAACAGATCCAAAAATTGGTTCCTTCCGATCTGAGTCGGTTGCAACCGGGACAGGCCCAGTACACCGTCTTGCTCAATCCCCAAGCTGGCATTATTGACGATTTAATTTTTTATTACCAAGGGGGAACTGGTAACAAACAATCTTGGATCACGATCGTCAATGCTGCGACAATGCAAAAGGATTGGGACTGGATGCAAGCCAATCTCGATCTGAATCAACTGCAATTAGAAAATCGATCCCATAATAAAACGTTGATTGCCGTGCAAGGGTCACAGGCGGTAAGTCAGCTTCAAAAATTAGTACAAGGCTCGATCGAATCGCTCAAAGCCTTTGAACATGCTGAAGTGAGCTTTAATGATCAACCCATTTTTGTCGCTCGCACAGGCTACACCGGAGAAGATGGCTGTGAGGTGATGGCTGCACCGGAAGTTGGACGCGCCCTGTGGCAGGCATTGTTAGCAGCCGGGGTGACGCCCTGCGGGTTAGGGGCACGGGATACGTTGCGGCTGGAGGCGGCGATGTGTCTGTATGGTCAGGATATTAACGATGACACAACGCCGCTGGAAGCAGGTTTAGGCTGGTTGGTGCATTTAGATCGCAAGGGCGATTTTATTGGCCGATCGGTGTTGGAGCAGCAAAAGGCAGCCGGGGTGCAAAAGCGATTGGTGGCGTTGCAACTAGAAGGCCGCAATATTGCCCGCCACGATTATCCGATTCTCTATGCAGGGGAAACGGTGGGGATTGTGACCAGTGGGACGCTGTCGCCCACCTTGGGCTATCCGGTCGCCTTGGGCTATGTGCCGACGGAACTGGCAACGATCGGAAATACGGTAGAGGTCAGCATTCGTGGGAAGGCTTACCCAGCCACGATCGTCAAAAAGCCTTTCTACAAGGCTAGCAAGTAAGCGCCTGCAAAAACCGGGGTTTTCAGAAAATTCCGGTTTTTAGGCAACTCTCAGGACAACTGATCGATCTCACTCACTCCGCCGCCCGATCGCGCTGCATGATGCTGACGTATTGCCAATTGGAGCCGGAAACTGGAACGGGAACGCTCCAGCGAATACGATCGGAAAATCGCAGTACATGGAGCTGGTTAATGGTAGCTTGAACTTCTTCGCGGGTGCCAACGAGATAAAATTGCAACGGTTTGTGTTCCAGATCGATCGCGCGATCGGAATTACCAAAGTTAATAACCATGGGGATTTCTCCTAGATGTTGGGGTGGGAAGAAATCCCAAAAATTAAAGCCACCCTTTTGCGCAGGACAAGTAGGGTGGCCCGATCGAATGTTA
>NZ_JBLZFX010000148.1:0-10212 GCF_050753345.1 Alkalinema pantanalense CENA528
TCCTATGACTTAGCCATGGCCGTTATCGCTGGGGTAGAAAACCGCTATTTTCCCAAAGGTTATAAGGTTGAACGTTTTATATTTAATTCAGCCTAGCTACTTATTATTTTAATCAATCACTCCTTCGCTACGAAGTAAATCAATCACAATCGGGTTCAAGTCATACCACAGCACTGCATTGCGATACTCCAAAATATATAACCCATGCAACAAATCTAAAAATCGCTGATTCTCCGGATCGCGTGGCTTGAAATCTTCATAAATCTGCTTCAATAGCTCAAAATCGTACTGCCCTAATGGTTCCGCAAACTCAATCTGGACATCTGTCAATACCTGATCCAAAATCTGCTGATTTATCACCACTGGTGGTTGAGCAAACTGCTCCTGTCGAATCTGTCTCCGAATCTGCTGCATACACTTACCACAACAGAGATCGACCAACCGAATTAACTCCCGCAACACCCCACCACTCTTCAATATAATCTGCCGTTTTACCTCTGGCTCAATCAACTCCGTCGGCAACCGCCGATCTAACACCTCCTCAAAAATTGCCACACAGGCCGCATCCGGCACCCGATCGACCTTCCGCACCACCGATCGACTAAAAAACTTCGCCACCCGCATCGTATGAATCTGCTTCACAACCGCCTCAATATTCCGCTTCAACGACACCTCCCGCAACGTCGAGATCGGAATCGTATAGAGAATATGACAATTTGGAGCAAGCAACGCCTGAATATTCTTACTGAAAATACTATCTATGACTGCTAGATCTAACTTATCTAAATCATCAATAATCACTAAAACCCGCTGCTCAGTAGCATTCTCAATATAGGTTCGGATCTCATTAATCTTTGCAATCAAATCCGGAACGCGCGGCACAAACTCTGTCATAATCTCTGTCCGAATCACCGAGTTTACTTTCATTCCTGACTTAACTTTTGCTAGAAAATTCAGCAGTTTTGAAATATTTCTCTCTGAACCTACGTTCCCACTAGTCTCAATCTCTGATTCAAATCCTTGCCATTCCGTTTGTGTATGTTCGCTTAACCAGCCGTACAATCTCTTTTTGATTCCTGGTTGTAACTTTATTGATCTCAGTTCTGCGTTTTCGATCAACTGCACTGCGATAGAAAAGAGGATATTAACATGATTCACTGCCGATCGCTCGATTGTATCTGAGATCGAAAACATCACCACAAAATAGCGACCCGTCTCAATTAGCCGAAACCCCAACTCCGCCAGCAGCGTAGACTTCCCACAGCCCCGATGCCCCGTAAACACAAACTTATTATCCCGATCGTCCGCCTCCTCGATCGCCTGTTCCAACTGCTCCAGCAAATCCGTCTGATATTCCACTCCAAACTGCGCCAGCGCCTTCACCGTCACCAATGGATCAAGCTGAAGGTTCCGCCCCGCCATCCGGAACATCTCTAGCCGCCACTGTAAGGTTGCCAAATCTGATTTGTATGGGGACTCCAACCGTTTTTCTACCTTCCGGGGGGGAGCCTTCCACTGGATTTCTAATTCCTCCGCAAATTGAGCATACTCCCCACCCAGTTGCCTTAAAACCTGTGCTGTGACCCGAGCAAATGGCCGTGATTGCTTTACGATCGCCTGATCTTCTATCTGCTGCGGATGTCGCAATACTGCTGCAAATTCCTCTAGCGATCGTCCTAATCGTTCTGCCACAAATCTCGATACTTCCTCCAAAACATTCACCGCATTACTGGTTGGGACTGACTCCAGCAGTACTTCCCGAACTCCATCCAGAAACTCATACTGCACCATATCTGGGTTGGCTTCTGTCTCGATATCCCCCAGTGCTTTCAATAATCCCCCTAAAAATACCTCCGCCACATGTACTTGTCGCGACTCCGGCAACAATCGATCCTGAAGAATCCTCACTACAGGCAAACTAATGAGTGGAGCCGCTGCCAATAAGCCTGCCAGTCTTCGCGCCATTGGTGAAGCGGTTAATCGAAATTGCTGTACTCTCTGCTCGGCTGATTCCTTAGTTGCTGTAGCTGAGTGTAAACCACTTGTCCTAGGGGCAGAAAATTCTTCTTCCAGTACAAATCCTGGAATCCCAACTCCGCTTTTCCCTGTGACCATCTCGGCCCATCCTGCAACCGATTTTGGCTCTAGCGTGACCACAGGAACCTTAATCCCAGCCTCCAAATCAATGTCATCCCATCCTGAAACTTCTGATACAGTCAACTGCTGATTGGGAACGCCTGGTAATAAAGCTTGAAGTTTCACTGCGGATGCTAGCCCCAATCCTGTCCGTGCCCATAACCACTCTGGCAACATCTGTACGATCGCCAGTGGCCCTCTCATGGCCCAGAGATTCAGAGCAGACAGTAAACTCTCATTTTGCCAACCCGATGACACACAATCTGTTGCGATCAAAATCAGTCGTCGCCCACTGGGATCAACTAACATACTGGGTCGTTGTGCTGCTTGCCGCCGCGCAGTTGCCCCCATTCCCGGATATAGTTTGACTTCCCCCGGTTCATCCGTCACTAAGCTCCAAACCCGTACATCTCGAAACACCCCATAGTGGGATAGCAATCGCCTTAACTCCGCGATCGTGCGTTGC
Source organism: Alkalinema pantanalense CENA528 (assembly GCF_050753345.1). NCBI lineage: Bacteria > Bacillati > Cyanobacteriota > Cyanophyceae > Leptolyngbyales > Leptolyngbyaceae > Alkalinema > Alkalinema pantanalense. The sequence goes on from NZ_JBLZFX010000148.1 coordinate 2,603, forward strand.
CAGATCTGCATTGAAAGACTCTCATCTACCACCAACGCTAGATCCAACCAAGGTTCTAAGGCAGGCTGGAACACAGGTAGCCAAAGTCCCTCCTCAGCAATCCGTTCCACCGTTGCTACTTCATCTAGAGTTGTGCTCCAGCCCATAGCTAGCTTTTGTAACAAAGGCTTCAGCGATCGGGCTAAGGACAACGGTTCTCTCACCGATCGGGCATCGGGTACCTGAAATGCTAGTTGCTGACCAAAGCTGGGTTCATTGGTACTACGAGAATGAATCTCTGCTGGCTTGGGTTGTGACTCAGATTCCGACTGCTGCTCTGGTTTTTGGACAGAAGTGATTTCAGGAGAAGCAGTAGACGATCGTGATGCTTGTTTGGGCTCGGGTGAGGTTGCTTTTAATGGTGTCGTAGATTCTGAGACTTCCTCTAAGTTCTGCATCTGGAGCGCCAGCCAAATAATGTCTGCGATGTCCTTGCTCGTCAGACCTAACTCCGCTCCCAGGGCAGAAACAAACGGCTGCATTAACCATCCTCCGCGCTACTCAAATACTTCCACAAGAGATCTGTAAATTTTTTCCGTTCGACTGCATCTTTCGGGCTAAATTGTTGAGTAACCAAATAAACAGCATTTAATAACTGGTCAGGAGACAAGTCCCCCTTTAATTCTCCCTGTTTTCGTTTGTCTAAAAAGTCATTAATGAGTTCTTCTGCTTGGGTTAATACCACTGGATGTTCACTCAAATGGGCCTTCACCATTTCAGTCAGAGATGTCCGATCAGGGTTAGGCATGGTCAACCGCAGACAACGCCGCAAAAATGCAGGCGGAAAATCCCGCTCACCATTGCTGGTCAGTACAATCAAAGGAAAGGCTGAACAGCAAATTTTTCCTGCTTGAATGCGTGCTTCTTGCCCATCATAGGTGCGAACATCTACCTCTTTTTTTTGCTTGGCGATCCGCGATAACTCAGGGATTTCAAACTTACCTTCCTCAAAAAGATTTAATAGATCATTGGGTAAATTGATATCACTTTTATCAAATTCATCAATCAGCAAAACTCTTGGATATTTGCGGGGAAGTAATGCTGTACCCATTGGCCCAAGCTGAATATATTGCCCGATGTCTGGATTGGGTGGATTATCTTGGGATGGGTTTCCGGTGGCTGGATTAGATGGATTGTTGTGCGAGGAAGAGCCACTAGAGGGAATCTGAGTGTCCTGTAACCGTGCAATGGCATCGTAGCGGTATAACCCTTCCTGCAAGTTAGAGCGAGCAGTAATTGACCAGGAGAGCACTGCACCTAGTTGTAATTCATAGGCGATCGCGTAGGCCAGAGAGGTTTTTCCTGTACCTGGTTTTCCGGTAATCAAGAGTGGGCGACGAAGATATAAAGCAGCATTGACCACATTTACGAGATCAGTATGCTCTGTTGATATTCGAAAGGTTTTGCCCCGCTGTTCATCCTTTTTCTCTAAAGCCGGAGGTTCCTCTAATAACTTGATATCCTCCTCCTCAAACCTTCGCCAACTGGGAGCCTGGGGAAGTCGCTGTATCTCATCGTGATGTTGTCCGCTGCCTGTAAAAATTCGCCAGTCACTCATCGTTTACTTTCCCCTATTGTCTTGGTGGTACCAGTTGCGCCATTGCATCTGGCGTTAGTCGATAAGGATCCTCCCACAAGAGTGCCAAGTGATATCCCAGATGCTCTTCAGGTCTGTCTTCACAATCCGCAGTTATACGCTTTTTCCTGATTATCTCTGATAATTCGAGTAGTGGCCCCTCTAGTAATAATTCATCTATCTCGCTTACCTGATTCCAGTGAGAATAATTGCATCTTGCCCAAATAGCAATGGGAGTAGATGCCTTCAAAATAGACTTAAACAGTTCTTTTTTATGAGCTTCGACTAAACCGCAAGTCAATTTCAGTCCTAATTTTTCGGTTAGATTGTTGATCACCCGCTTCCAGTTGCAATTTTCCAGTTCACTCAAATGTTCAAAATCACAAACATTTGGTATTTCATGCCAGCAAGATTTCACCCGATCCCAGTTATCGCACCATTGATTCCTATAAGTCTCTAGGTATCTGAATTCCAATCGTTCACAAGAACGTATAACTACTGGATACTGTGTTCCAACAGTATAGCTTTCGTCTTCAAAATATGAATTCGTTAATTGCCAGCTATCTATGTTAGTGCATAAGTACTCTTTGGGTAGAAAAAACTCGATCGTCAAACTATATCGTTGTTCACTGCATAGTCGATTGAGAGTTAAATTTACAAATTGTTCTATTAATTTTGGAACATCCTCAAGTTTGCAAGCAACTCCTTTCTGTTCTTCATCAAGATCTAATGGCTGGTATCGCTGAACCAAGTCTTTTACCTCGTCATCAGGAATTAACCATCCATTAACGACAAATCCTGTGGAACTCTGAGCTTTCCGCAGCACAATCTGAAGATATGACTTCATAATTGTCTTTTTTGTCTTTGGTAAAACAGAATGCTGCTGCGATCGTTCAGTTGAGGGAATTTTCTCAAAAAGATCCTTCAACTGATGACGAATATTTTGTGGTATCTGCTCATGGTGGACTAAATGGGAAATAAATTGTCGTAATTGCCTGAACTCCTGAAGCTGAGTAATTATATCTTCACAATTACTAGTGGAGAGTCAAGCTTAAAATTGTGAGTGACATTATTCCAAATCGACTATTCCATAAGGATTCTGGAGATCACTAACGCACAAAATCAAAATTGACAGACCACTAGCTTCTGGCCGAGATAGTAAGGCATCCATAGGTAAAGATTCACGATAAGTTTGCCTAATCAAATCAAGGTCATTCACTTGTTCCAGAATTTGACTAAGTTCTTGATACGATGGCTGCGATTCGATCCTAGGACTAATCTGAATAGTCAAGAAAAAGTTATTAGTACTGTTATTAGTACTCTTATCTAGGTTACCTGCAGCCGCGTCTCCACCACCTGTATTGGTGGTTTGACTGTTACCAATGTGCTGGCTAACGTCTCCTTGCGGCTGATGGATCAGCCCTTTAGATTTTTGGGCGTTAATGGATTCTTCATGCATAGTGCTATCTACTATGTTCCCTCATACCTCGACTGAGAGTTTTTTATCTCTGGCTATTTTTTTGACCTGAGATCATAGTTTGGATTTTTACACCACAATAGCTTCGATTTTTTGTGAGTGACAAGAAATCTAATATTTTTTCACTCTTAATTTTTTAGCTTTGAATACTGAACAAATAATGTCTCCATACTCGAAGCCTGCGTTTTGGTGGCGCTGACCCTCAGTATGAACAGTGATGAAAGAGCCTTACTTGTAAGTAAAGTGGATTGCTGAATTTAGTATGGGTACTGGTTCGATTATGATCTACTCCCTCGCAGTCATTTCTACGAATTGATTTCGCCTGCCATCCTGCACCACGATCTCTGAGAAAAATGAGAGCTTTTACCCAATTTATGATGATTGTACACATATCGTAACAAAATGTTATAATTAGCTGGAATTGCTTCTCCCACACAGGTGCTAGATATGAATCTCGATCAAATCAAGGTGAGTTTGCAGAGTGAAGATCCCCAGGATCGGATGCGTGGGTTAACGGCCCTACGAAATTTTGATGCAGAAGTTGCGGCCCCCCTCCTGATGACGCAAGTGAATGACACGGAAATGATTGTGCGATCATTCGTTGTCATGGGTCTGGGATATAAACAAACCGCAGAAGGGTTTACTAAGCTTCTCCAAGTTATGGAAGAAGATGCAGAAGCTAACGTGCGGGCCGAGGCTGCCGGTGCCCTGGGGAAATATGGTCCGATCGCGATCCCCCACCTCGTCAAATACTTTGGTCAAGATCAGCATTGGCTGTCGCAAATTAGTACAATCTTGGCCCTTGCCGATCTTCAGTGTCCTGAGGTGTTGTTAGATATTTGTCGGCGAGCTCTGCAAACACCGGAAACTGCGATTCGATCGACGGCGATCGATCAACTTCCAACATTCGTTGGCACTGCGAACCAAGAAGCTGCTCTCTTGCTACTGTTGAGCCAAGCTCAAGATCCCGATTGGTCGATTCGACGGAATGTTGCCAAGGCATTGCGTGCTTTTCCGGACGATCGGGCTCAAGCTCAATTGGTTGGATTTCATCGGGATCCCGATCACCGAGTCGTTGCAGCTAGTCTGGAAAATTTGATCTAGCAAAAATTAAATTCAGCAGTCGTCAACTCGTAATCAGTCCCCGCTGAGCAAACCAAAGCATCGTAAATGGGGGTTCTATGTCACGAGTTGACCAACTATCTTGTACTACAACCATTATAAGCCGATCAATTCGCAGTAAATGTAGTACAAGACTTTTGCAATAGCAAGAAAATAAATTGAGGACTATTAATGTTTGAGCGAATTCTAGATCTAAAGACTAAATAAATATTTCACAGATGATTTTTAATATCTTATATTTTCGTTGCAAAAGTTAAGTTGAAATTATTAAATATACTAATGCTCTGTTTGAGTGAAAATAGAATATCGTTGCTATATGTCATATATAACCCCCATGAATCAAGGGTTAGATGCGATTTGTCATCCATTCGATCGAGTCTTAGCATTGCTGATTTGACCACTTCGCCACCAATTAGCATGTTGTCAACTTTGTCCTTCATGTAACAAACTAATATCTTTAATTTGTGATATACAAAGTTGGGGGTACAAAAGAAATGCAATTCTAAATTCATTTCTATCCCAAGGCTAATTGTGTTTTTGAATGGTTTGTGTTGTGATGGGCAAAATGATGTTAGATAGAGTGTAACTTCATCATTCCAACTTGTGTTCTATTTTGAGGCTTTAACGGTTTGAGGCTTTAACAGTGACCTAAGTCCTGCCCCAAGGACACCATCCATTGACTACAGCTCTAAATTAATTGGAATTCACTGAATATTTTCTGTCTTCCCTCGCTAGACAGTATTTGTAACTGGAAAAAATCCTGGGAAACATTGTCTAGCAAAGCAGCAGGAATGGTTTCACCAAGGTGAGTATTCAAAAGTGAGTATTCACTAAATGTATTTTGTCCTTTGAGATTCGATCGCACATTTTCGTAATTCTGTTGGCATTAATCAGAACTTTGATGCAGCATTAATTTTTTTGCTGATAAGTCTTTCTGATCATTTTATTTCCTGTTTCAGTCTTGGAGTTGTTTTGATAGCAGCTCTATACCTAGTTTTGTTGTAGCCTAAGTGATTTTTGTATTGCTTAAAGGCTCTCTGTTTATTTCCAAGCCCCCTCCTACGGGAGAACTAGTCCTGTTCGTTGTGATGCAAAGGATTTTTCCATGCTGAAGTACCTGGCAGATCAGCTTTACTATCCCTTTGAAACGCCTGTTACCCCCCATGCAGATGAGATTGAGCTATCGACTCGGCAGTGGGTTCAGGATTTTAATATGCTGTCAGATGCAGCTACTTTTCAACGGTTCTGTCGCATTAATTACGGCTGGTTGGGTGCTCGTTTCTTCCCCTACGCAACTAGCGACGCAACCGCGATCGGTTCCCACTGGATTGCCTGGTTATTTACGCTAGATGATGAGTTTGACGAGCAATCGGTGGGTAGTAGCCCGAAGGTTTTGGCGCAAGCATTTCAAAAGTTTATCGACATCTTAAATGGCGCTGAAGGAACACAAACGCCCCTGTCTCGATCGCTAATCGATCTGCGGGAACGAACTCGCGCCCTTTCGCCCGATGAGAGTTGGTTTCCCCGCTTTGTCATTAGTGTGCAACAGTACTTTGATGCTTGTACTTGGGAAGCTCGCAATCGTATAAAAGGTCATCCGCCTGACTTAGAGTCGTATATTCGGCTGCGTCAACATGCGGGTGCACAAACGATCGTGGTTGCGTTGATCGAAATGATGGAGAACATGATTCTGCCGGATCATGTGCGTAACCATCCCCGCATCAAAGCGCTCACCGATATGACGCTGAATTTAATGGGTTGGGGCAATGATATTTTGTCTGTGGATAAGGAATTACACGCAGGTGATGTGCATAACCTGGTTTTAGTATTGGAGCATGAGTATGCACTGAGCCGCGAAGATGCTTATACTTGGGCGATCGAAGTGCATAATCAAGAAATGCGACGGTTCCTGTTGTTTGAACGTAATCTACCTACCTTTGGTACCGATGCAGAAGGCCATGATTTAGATGCCAATGTACAACGGTATTTATTGGGCCTACGTGCATTAATTCGCGGGTCTGTAGATTGGACGATTATTGATGCTCCAGTTCGCTATGCAGAACTGAAACCGCTCTTAGACCGGGCAGCGACGGCTGACCAGAGTCTCGTGGTTACAGAAGCTGCCTAATGCCTGACCTATCCTGACTGTGTTCCTTAACCCTGTTTCTGACTCACCCAATGCTGAACCAAGAACTTAATCCCTTTCAGCTACAGGTGAAGTTTCTGCAATATCAGTTTGCAGTTGCCCATGAGGTTTGCAATCATCAGGAACTGGATAATCAATGCTTGAGCATCTTGGTTGAACACAGTCAGGATATGATTTCTTTGGCTTCGCTCAATGGAGATATTATTTATCTCAATCCTGCAGGCAAAGCGTTAGTCGGGCTTAAGCATGACTTTACCCAGCGACCTATCCGTGCGCAGGAATTCTTTAGTCCAGAGGATTTCTTAGAGGCCCAATCGGTCTTAGCAAATTTGGCGCAACAGAAAAGTATTCATCGGGAACTCTGGCTCCAGCATTTCCAAACTAGGGAACGCATTCCCGTTGCATGCCATGCCTTTTGCATTCCCCATCCTGAAACGGGAGAACCGATCGGCTTTGGCTCCATCAATCGAGATAGTCGTCCCCAAAGGCAAACAGAAGCGCAGTTAAGGCAGCTTTTGCACGAAAAAGAATTGCTGTTGCAGCAAAAAGAAAGACTGCTCCAAGAAGTTCACCATCGCGTTAAAAATAATCTTCAACTCATCACAAGTTTAATTAACCTTCAACGACAGACCCTGAGTGATCCGGCTGCTGCCATTGCCCTACAAACGAGCCAGACTCGGATTCAGGCCCTAGCCATGATCTATGAGCAATTAGATGAGTCCGATCGCTTAGCGCAACTCAACCTGACCGACTATATTCCGGGACTGACCCATTATCTTTACGACGTTGCGACGATCAACCACACATTGGAAACTCGCTTTGACTTAGAGCCAGTTTGCTTATCGGCAGATGCGGCCATTGCCTGTGGACTTGTTCTGCATGAATTAATTCACAATGCTATTCACCATGCTTTTCCAGATCAAACAGTCGGCACCCTGATAATTCAACTCCGACTGATTTCTGAAGGCAATCCCGATCTCCAGACCTGTCAAATCTTGATCCAAGATGATGGGGTGGGTTTACCGCCGGAGATCAATCCTCACCAGAGCGACACCCTAGGTTTTCAGTTAGTAACCTCGCTCCTGAAAAAATTACGGGGGACGCTAGAGTACGATCGTGCCCTCAACTCTTTCCAAATTCAGTTTCCGATCGATCCCTAATGATTTGTCAACGACGGGTATTAGGGAACAGCGCATCAATAAAATCCCAATTGGGTAGGGGTAGGAGAGTAAAAGGGTAGGAGGGTAGGG
>NZ_JBLZFX010000149.1:0-9761 GCF_050753345.1 Alkalinema pantanalense CENA528
GGGGGGATGAAGAGGGGATATTATTTCTTGGCAAATCCCTAAGGTGTTGGATTCTCTCTGAGTTGGAGGCTCTCTTACAGCGTATCGAGTTCAGCTAATTTTGGCTAAAATATCAATGTGTGTTTCTTCATATTTAAAATACTATACCTAAGTCCATCAAAAGTTATGAAATCTTCCTATCGCAAAATCTTGATTTTGATTTGTAAACAAGAAAGCATTTATGTGACTATTTTTTAGAGTATTTTACAATTCATCAAGAATCCCGATCGTGGTGATGGGGTGAGTGCTTTTTTGGGAATTTCGCAGTACGCTTTTGGTGGTGGCTTGTGATAATAGCGGAGTCACGTCAGGGAAGATGCCCAATGCAGTCTTTGAGGCTTCCCAGATTCCTAGGTTCCAGGTCGATCGTGGGCTGGCTTCTCGAGAGGTTTAACCGATTAGAGAGATTAACACTATGACCAATAATCCCATTCTTAATCAAATCAATGCCCTCTGGCGGGATATGCAGGATCCCAAGACGGGGGGAACGCTGCTGGATGCATTGAAAAGATTGTTTCACCTATTATTTCAATTCTTTTTGCTAGCTGTTTTGTTAATTCTATTAGCGTTTGCGGCGATCGTCTGGTTGGGGGGGGTAGCCTTTCAGACGGGGCGGGACGATCGGCAATGGGTTAAAGAACATCCTGAGATGGATGGCAATGGGTTTGCACTATACATTGCGAGCAAAAACTTACTTGCTCCCTTTAAGTGGTTGAGCTTGCTGTCTAATTATATTTTGTACAAGCTGCTGGGTTTCACGCCTGCTAACACTGCGCTTCCTGCCACGGATTCCAAAGCGCTGTCGGGGGGATCTGCGATCGGTTCCATGCCTGCAATAGCATCCACAAAAAAAATGGTCTAGGGAAAGGTGCTGAATCTCAAATAATAACTGCCCTCTACAAGCTGTAGAAGGCAGTTTTGAGTTGGATATTTGTACTGAATTTGTGCAGTGAATTGGCCACTCATCCAGTAATCTAAGAACCCTGATTCTCTTGGGTGGTGTCTGGATCGGCAGGAAGGATAAAGCCCAGTGTCCAAGCAACAACAGGGATCACAATAAAAATCATAGTGAACCAAAAGGAAAAATGATGAACTAGGGACATAGGAAATTACCAAATTAAATCATGTTGGGGTTTAGTTTCGATTATGGCGGAGGCAATGGCAAGAAAATCGGTAGAAAACCTTAAGGCTATAAAATATCTGGGTTATTTTTTTTCACGCGATCGTAAATTTCTTCCATGAGTGTAAGAAACGAGGTTTGATGTTCCCAAAAAGCAGGAAAATCTCCTTGTTTCTTCAATAGGATGCTGGAAATTGGGCTTGGCTCAGCAGGCTCGATGGCTTTAGGCAGACCTTGGTGGCCCATCCAGAATTCCTTGGGGCTAGGGAGGGTGTCTGCGGGGATAAGTTTCGGGCGATGGTAAAAGCTGGTCAGTGTTGTTAATGGGGTGGTTGTCCGATTCAACTCTTGGAGCATGGCTTTGCCCAAGGGGGATTCTGCTAGCAGGGCTTGAAAGCGATCGCGGGAAATGCCCCGGAGTTCAAACAGGAGAAAGGGATCGCGATCGAGTTCTGCGGCAACCAGGTAATAAACGCCTGCAATGTGCTTACAGGGGTTGCTGTAGTCAGGGCAGGAGCAACGGGTTTGAATGTCCGATCGTTTTTGAGGGAGGAGGTGAATTCCCAGGGTTTTAAATGGCTCTTCAATATTTTCCGGAATTTCATGCATCATTAATTTTGAGAGAAATCCGGCTTTGGTGGCAATAAATGCGATGACGGCGGCCCACTGGGCTTCACTGATAGGCTGAAATTCAATTTCAGTGGTGTAGAGAGGTTCTTTGTAAACGCCAAAATAGGGATTGACGGAGCCTCTAACTTGTGCGGTAACGTGCCCCTCCTGAATGGTAAAACTTTTCACTTTATTGCCTCGGGCATAGGAGCGGCCTCGGTTGAGACGATTGGAATCGGTGAAGGATTCCAATGTGGCGATAAAGCGTTTGCCCCACCAGTTGCGACTGAATTCGTCTTGTTGAGCCATGGTGTTTTCTCCAGGTTGTTTTCTAGCGTTTGCTCGAGCGTGGTGAATGGGGAATGAGGTTGAATCTGCTTGGGTCTTCAGCGATCGTGTTACTGATCACCAATTCTGTACTGTCTGCAAAATGATTTAGTCCACGATCGCTTTCTGATTTAAGGCAATCAACTGTTTAAAAGCCCGATTGTCCAATTCGCTTAACCAAGTTTCGTCGTTACCTACGATCGCCCCTGCCAGTTTTTTCTTATCTTCAATCATTTGATCAATTTTCTCTTCCAGCGTCCCAAGGGCGATGAATTTGTGGACAAATACATTTTTGGCTTGACCAATGCGGAAGGCACGATCGGTGGCTTGGTCTTCGACAGCGGGGTTCCACCAGCGATCGTAATGGAAGACATGGTTGGCTTTTGTCAGGGTAATTCCTACTCCGCCCGCTTTGAGAGAGAGAATAAAAATGGAAGGTTGGGTGTTGGGATCTTGGAATTCGGCAATCATCTTTTCTCGTTTGGCTCGAACGGTTCCCCCATGTAGGTAATAGGTGTTGTAGTGCTGATGCTTAAATGTTTTTTCCAAGGCTTCACCAATTTCTGTAAATTGCGTAAAAATCAGTAGGCTTTCTCCCTCAGACATAATTTCTTCAACCATTTCTAAAAGTCGCTCTAGTTTGTGCGATCGAGCGGCGCTGAATTCACTATTGTCCTGGAGAAATTGCATGGGGTGATTGCAAATCTGTTTAAGTTTCATCAGTGTTGCTAAAATCATGCCCTTGCGTTGAATGCCAGTTACTTGGTCGATCGATTGACTGACTTCCTTCACGACCGCTTGGTAGAGGGCTGCCTGTTCTTTAGTCAAGTTGCAGTAGCATTTCTGTTCGACCTTATCCGGGAGATCTTGAATGATGGCCGGATCGGTTTTGACACGGCGCAGGATAAAGGGTTCAACGAGCTTCTTGAGGGTTTGGGACTGGGTCAGGTTATGGTCTTTCTGAATGGGAATTTCGAAGGACTGTCGAAACTGGGATTCTTTGCCCAGGTAACCGGGATTTAAAAAATTAAAAATTGACCAGAGATCCATGAGTCGATTCTCAACAGGAGTTCCCGTCAGTGCGAGGCGATGGGTACTGGGCAGTTTGAGGATGGCTTTTGTTTGGGCGGCTTTGGGATTTTTGATGTTCTGGGCTTCGTCGATGACAATGCGGTGCCAGGTTTGGGCGCTGAGTAGGGCTTCGTCCATGCGGGCTAAGGTGTAGGAGGTGACGACGATATCACAATCAGCGATCGCGGATTTAAACTCTTTTTTGTCACGAATGCGATCGGCTCCGTGGTGCAGCATCACCCGCAGGTGGGGCGCAAATTTTTCCACCTCTTTGCCCCAGTTGCCTACGACGGAGGTGGGCGCAATCAGTAGCGTGGGGGCAAGGTTCACAGAAGCCTGTTTGCGACGAGTTTTGGGTTTTGGAGCAGCTTGTTCTCGCTCGTAGACTAAGCGAGCAATGACCTGGGCTGATTTTCCCATGCCCATATCATCTGCCAGACAGCCGTTGAGTCCTAGGCTCTCTAAGTACACTAACCAAGAGACGCCGCGCCGTTGGTAAGGCCGTAGCTGCCCCTGAAAGGCTTGTGGATCAGCAATTTCTTCCATCTGGGTAGGCTGGTTTAGTCGTTGCAGCATTACTGATAGCGTTCGATCGTGCTCTACTGCTAACTCAACGTCGTCGTCACTGCTTGCGGAAAACTTCATTAAATCAATCAAGCTAAGTTCTGGTTTTTGTTCCCGTTCTTTTTTCCAGAACTCTAGCATTTGTTGCATTTTTGTTTGGTCTAAGACCATCCATTGTCCTCGGAATTGCACCATAGGCGTTTTGGCATTAACCAGTTGTTGCCATTCCTGTTCGCTAATGGTTTGATCACCGATCGCGAGTTCATAATCGTAGGAGGCCAGAGCGGTGGCAGAAAAGTAGCCACTGGATTCGCCGCTGGCTTTGGAATGGGGCCTTAGCCGAACTTTGGCGCGTTGTCTGCCCTTGGGTGTCCACCAACTGGGGACAAGGACTTGGTAGCCTGCTGCTTCCAGAATCCAGGCCGATTCCTGTAAAAAGTCAAAGGCTTCGCTGAGGTTGAGGGTAATTTCGCTAGGTCGATCGGTTTCTAGTCCGGCCCAGAGTTTGGGATAAATGCGGGCGGCATACCCGAGGTGGAGCAGGAGACCCTGTTCAAAGTCTTGGCCTAGTCCTAATTGGTGACGATCTTTGGGATGGGTGTGCCAATAGAGGGCGAGATCAACGCGGTGGGAGGGATCGGTTTTAGGAGAGGCTTGAAACACCAATTCCCAGGGTTTGTCAGGGTCTTGTGGGTCATCCAACTGGAAGCAAAGGTTGAAGTGTTCTGGGGCTTGGGATTGGTTGATCCGATCGCGCCATTGTTGCCATTGTTCGTAGAGTCCAAGGGCGGCGGCGGTTGTCCACGGATCGCTGGGGTCTAGGCAGGCATGAAGTAGGGTACCCTGAATTTTTTTCTCCAGCGCAGTTGGTCGAGGGGTGTGAATCAGAATTTCGTCTAGCAAACATTCCGAAAAGTGGCGCAGCAGGGTTTCTCGATCGTAGAAGCAGGGTTGTTCTGAGGGATCGACAAATCCGGTGCAGCAAAAGAGCGGCATCTGGTCAATGGATGTTTGCAGGAGGGTTTCGTACTGTTCGGAAACGATTTCCCAGCCGGGATGGATTTCAAAGGCTTCGGGGCTGGCAGGAGCAGATTTTTTAGCGGTTGTTTTGCGTTTTTTGGGAGTGGGCGCGGCTGAGATCGATCGATACTTTAGGGCGGGGATGTATTGATCCCGCAGTATCACTTGTTTGAAGCCTTGGGTATAGGTATACCAAAAGAGCAGATCGGCTCCCATTTGCACATCACTCAGGCGATATTGCGTCAGGAAATGCAAATCGTTCAGTAGTTTAATGATGTTATTGACGTTGGTTTGATAGTCGATATAAAAGACGGTTGCGTAACAATCAATTTCCCAGTATTGCCACTCGTAGCGATCGGGCAATTCGGTTTCTAGGTACCGGGCCATTTCCCAGGAGGGGAGGGGGGTATTCTTGACGGTGGGCAATAGGAACGATCGGGGAATAATATCTGCTTCGAGGGCTTTGTGCAGGTCTTTGGCGGTGTTTTTATAGGGCTTGATCGCTAGCGTTTCGCAGAGAAAAGGGATGAGATCGGGGGTGCGTAAATGGCCAGGATGGGTATCGGGGCTACTTCTGCGGGAGTTTTCTTCTGTTTCTACCCAGAGGTAAAATTGCCCGGTTTGAATAAACTCCGGGTCTGTATCTGGAATCCAGGTACCGTGCAAGATATACATGGGTGCTCTTACGATCGATGCAAGGGTGCGTGATAGTTTGAATTGTACTGAATCACCGGGCAGGGGATTGCTGAAATGAATACTTCTGTAACCATAAAAATTGGGGATAGGTACATCTAGACCCGATGCACCTATCCCCAGAGGGATGTAGCAATTGACGCCTAGCTGGTGGCTTCGGCTTTGACGGTGGCGTAGGCCCAATCTAACCAAGGCAATAAGGCTTCTAAATCGCTGGTTTCGACGGTGGCCCCGCCCCAAATCCGCAGTCCCGGAGGGGCCGATCGATAGGGCGCAATGTCGTAGGCAACGCCTTCTTTTTCCAATACCTTCGTCAGCTTTTTGGCGATGGCGGCTTGATCGTCTGCACTCAAACCGGTGAACCATTCATCGACAATTTTCAGACAAATGGAGGTGGAGGAGCGCTCTTCGGCGTTTTCAGCGAGGAACCCAGCCCAATCACTCTTTTCCACCCACTGGGAGATCGCTTGCAGGTTGGCGGTGCTGCGGGCGATTAAGCCGGAGAGTCCTCCGAGGCTTTCTGCCCACTTGAGGCTGTCGAGCACGTCTTCAACGCACAGCATGGAGGGGGTGTTGATTGTGTCGCCTTTGAAAATGCCTTCGATCAGTTTGCCTTTCTGCGCTAGCCGGAAGATTTTGGGAATGGGCCAACTGGGTTGATAGCTTTCTAGGCGCTGGACGGCACGGGGCGAGAGGATGACAACGCCATGTTGGGCTTCGCCGCCCAAAACTTTTTGCCAGGAATAGGTGAGGACATCAATTTTTTCCCAGGGAATGTCCATGGCAAAGACGGCGGAGGTGGCGTCACAAATGGTTAGTCCTTCGCGATCGTTGGGAATCCAATCGCCATTGGGAACTCGAACGCCGGAGGTGGTGCCATTCCACAAAAAGACCACATCATGGCTAAAATCGACGGAATTTAAATCCGGTAGGCTGCCGTAGGGGGCTTTTAGGAGCCGCACATCTTGGATTTTGAGTTCATCGACGACATCTTTAACCCATTCCTGCCCAAAGCTTTCCCAGGCTAGGATATCGAGCGGACGCTGGCCAAGCAGCGACCAGAGGGCCATTTCCACGGCTCCGGTGTCGGAGGCTGGGACGATCCCGAGGCGATAGTCTGCGGGAATGCCGAGGATTTGTTTGGAGCGATCGATGGCTTCGGCGAGCTTGGCTTTTCCATCCGCAGAGCGGTGGGAGCGACCCACGCAGGCATCTTGAAGGTTGCTCACTGACCAGCCCGGGCGTTTTGCGCAGGGGCCAGAGGAGAAATGTGGGCGTTGGGGTTTAACGGTCGGAGGTGTAAGAGATTCTGCCATGGGTGCTGGAATGCAGCGTTGCGTGTAAACAGTGAACGATGTATATGTAGCATTTCTTTGGTGCAAAGATCTATTTTCAGGTCGTTAACCTGGGCTTGCCCATTCTCCTTAAGAATTGTTTAGAAAATGCGATGTTTATTAAACTTGTCGGTTTGAGCGGCCTCTGGCGGTTTGAGGGCCTGCCTCGATCGCCGGTTACTGTTGCTCAGAGCTTCTTGTGCCTTGGGCGAGGGCCTGATAGAGATCGCTGGTGAGATCTTGAACAGCTTGTTTAGCAGATGCGCGATCGCGATGGTACAAGGGCCAACGATCGCTGATGGAAATGGGTTGACCGATCGTAACGCGGGTTTGTCGCCAACCTAACTTGGGCCGTTTGGGCGTCCGATCTCCTTTGATCCGGGCAACGAAATCGAAGAGAATTAATGTTAGCTCTGCCAGTTGTTCAACCGTTAGTTGTGCTTGTAGGTAGGGTTGGGTCACAGCTACAAAGCTTTCCACAAGGCGCATATGGCGTAGGGTGAGATGGGCTTCGGTGGCGGCCCAGTCGGCTAGCCCTTGGGTAAAGGGATCGAGGGTTTGCAGGCCTGCAATATCTTCGCGATAGATTACTTTCCATCCAGCTTCTTCAAGACGGCGACAGCGTTGGATAATACTGCCTTCAGGGGGCAATCCAAAGTGTTGCTCGGCAACGGTTAAGGCCGTGTCTAATAAGATTTGTAGTCGTTGAATTAAATGAGCTTGTAGGTGAGTAAAATCGTTGACTTGATCGACAATATTCACGTGAGAATCTGTGATTTTTTTTGCTTCTATCGATTGATGATAAAATTTTCGATAGAATTTCTCCATTTGATTAATCAAGTGCTCTGCCAAGCGTAAAAGCCGTTGATAAGCTTGTTTTTGAAGCGGAAAATCTTGTTCTGGTGGGGAATCAATGGAGGTTGGGGATAGTAAAGGCGATAGTCCTGTATCCTGTTCTAGCTGGTTCAAGACTTGGTCTAATTTGTGCCATGGTGGAGAGGCATAATGGTACTGAATCCCGATCGGTAAAATCCAAACCTGTTCTGGGCGATCGGCTTTCACTAAGTCTTCTACGCACCAAAACCCCAACTGCGCGACACCGGGTTCTAGGGGGCTGACAATTTGACTGTGACCGTTGGTGGCTCCTTCCGGGGCAACGGCAAGGGGGAATTGACCATTCAGCAATAATTCCCGCGCGGCCCGTAACCCGGTCAAATCTAAGCTTTTGCCTCGATGGACGGGAATGCCGCCCAGCCGAGAAAAGAACCATCCCAGCCACTTACCTGCCCAGATGGTCATGCCGCGATCGTAGAGAAAGTGGGCATGAATGGGGCGTTGCAGCGGAATTCCTTGTTGTTGGGCGATTTGAGGAATGGTGCGGGATAGAACAAATAGATAGCTGAGGGGATCATCTACTTCGGGATGACGCGCCGCGATGAGAAGGCGAATTTTACCTTGCTGGAATTGGTGATAGGCGTTGGCTAAGCGTTCTGGATAGATGACTTCCACATGGTTGATGCCAGCGGGGAGCCAACGGCGTAGTCTGATGCGTAATGTGAGGGGTAGTAGTAGGTGGACAAATCGTAAAATCCACGGTTGAAAGGATTGCGGGATAAATTTTAAGGGAGGTTGAACGTGGGACGATCGCAAAATAATTCTCCAACCAAGCTGGTTTCTAAGATTTGCTTTAATTTACGAACTGCTTTGATTCGCTATAGTGATTGGTTTGAGCTAGTGCTTTAATTTCCTGTCGAACTACATGATTACAACCATACTTTTTTATTGAATTGTTTTACCGAATTGTTTGATTGATTCAAGTTGATTGATTCAATTTAATTAATTTAAGTGTTGATTCGATGGCTATTCTATTCTTGACGTGATTGGATTGTTTATCTGATGTTTGTTTGCAGTGCTTTTTAGTTGCGTTTTCAATATCTTCACCTATGTCTCAATTGATTATCAGGTTATCTAATGTGATAAATGGCGTTCTAGCCAATCTTCTAAATCTGCAATAACGGTTAGATAATTCAAGTCATTTTGTAACTCGTGATAGGCTCCTGGATATTCTTTCTTTTCTTTATCAGAAAAGGGGACTGCATCGAAGAATTGACGGCTTCCTTCCGGTAAGGTGACGCGATCGGCCTCGCCATGGAGAATTAATAAGGGGCAAGCCCATTGATCTGCATGGTTCTGAACCTGTTCGATCGTGGCCAAAAATTCGGTTGCTAAACGAGCGGTTACCCAATCATGTCGAAGAGGATCTTGGGCATCGGTGGCTAGGGCAACTGGATCTCGGGATGCTGCACTGAGGGGGATTCCACTGTGCAATCTGAATCGGGGGCATAGTCGGGATAGGAGTTGTCCAACGGCTATTTTTAGGGGGGAGACTCCAACTTGACCGAGGGCTGGAGATAAGGCGATGACCCCTTGAATCTGGGACATGGTTGCCGGATTACGCAGTACATAATCTAGAACAATTAGTCCTCCTAAACTTTGCCCTAGGAGAAAGATTGGGCAGTGAGGCGCTTGCTTTGTTATCCATTGCAGAAACGTTGCGAGATCATCACGGAACTCCTGCCATCTGTTGATGTAACCCCGTTGTCCCTCAGAACGACCATTGCCTCGAAGGTCAAATGAATAAATAGCATAGTTGTGAGGGACGAGGGTTTGAACAATGTGCTCGTAGAGTCCACAGTGTCCACCTACCCCTGGAACGATCGTCAGGATCGCCTTTGTATGATTTTGTGGATACCAATGTTGAAAATAAAGTTTAAGATCGGCTGATTTCAAAGTCCCTTGACGATGACCAATCATGAGAATCAAGTAATTAAATATTTTGAGAAGCTCAGAGAGTCTTGCTTAGGAGAAACAGCAAAAACCCGAAGGCGTTGCCTCCGGGTAAGATGAATCAAGGGTTCAGGGTAAATTAGCTGAGAGCATTGATGGCGTAATCGATGTAGGAATTCGCTTCAACAGCGGCATCG
>NZ_JBLZFX010000150.1:0-9512 GCF_050753345.1 Alkalinema pantanalense CENA528
CGATGCTGAGATGTCGGGCATCCGGTTTATCCATCACAAACCTCCTTGTACCTCTATCCTGATCATAGCTCCACTTTAATTGTCTTTCGCCTAATACTTTATTGCCGAGGTAATATCTCTAGGATTTGTGTTGTGAGATAGAGATTGCGTTCTAGGTTAGAAGCATCAACGATGTTAATAATGATATCTGCTTCGCCGGATAGCAGATAATCCCGTGCAACCAGTTCATCTAACCCCGTAGTCGTTTCATCTGCATCGATCGAATACACCCCCGGCAAATCGACCACCTTTACTTTCCGGTCATGGGCACGGTAGCTGCCTTCCTTTCGTTCAACCGTAACCCCAGGCCAATTGCCAACACGTTGATTGCTGCCGGTTAAAGCATTAAATAGTGTTGTTTTACCACAGTTTGGATTTCCAAGTAATCCAATAGTGAATTGCGTCATAGCTGTTTATGTGCGCTTAACTTAATCACTTTGAATGGAAAAGGTTTGAATAAAAAGTGAAGTCCATTACTGGGGCTCAATGAATTCAACCATCAAGGCATCGGCTTCAGCTTTACGTAAACTCAGATGAAAGCTCCGCACTTGAATTGCAGTAGGATCACCTAAGGGGGCATGACGAGTAACCTGTAACTCAGTGCCGGGGGTCAGTCCCATGGCTAACAATTTCCGCTTGTAGTCTCGGGCCGTCGGTTCATACCCGACAACTCGTAACCTAGCACCGATCGCTACATCTCGTAATTTAACCGTGGAATTTGGGGAACTAGAGGGTGGTAGAGACATGGAAGATATCCTGGTTGCGGGTTGAGCTGGGGGAGGGTTGACCTTGGTGTGGGCCGTCTGGTGGGGAAATTGACCTTGACCTATAGGCGTCTTTCCCTCGGTAGCGTCAATGACATCTGCGACATAAATGCGTTTGGCCATTTCTGCCCCCAATCCCAAGCGGTTATCTTGCAGAGCAACAATGACCGATCCCGTGATCGTACAGCTAACAATCTCCAACATGACATTGGGCATAAAGCCCATGCCCATCAAGCGGTTGTTCGCGTCTCCACAATCCAGAGTGACGATGCGGACACGATTTCCCACTTGCTTGCTCGCTAGGGATGCCAGCGGGATTGAGGCTCCATCCTGGACGGGAAACAACTCCGCTGGATTTTCGTTAGCTAAGCAATCGTTAGCCAAACTGTTTTTAGGGACTGAGGGGCGAACGATCGATTCACCGAAGTAAACAAACCCCTGCCAAGCAGCAGTGATGCGACGCTTGCGATCTTGTGTCATCTGGCCACCCCAATAACTTATTGACTTGACTATAAAATTGAATCCCCTAATTGAATTCCCTTTATTAAAATAGTTTCTCAAAAATTTTAGAGTTCAAACCATCCACCTGTAAAACTTAACAACTATTTAGCGATTAAGCAATGGTTTTATCTGTGAATATGCCGAACAATGCAGGTCTAGAAGTACTCTTTCAGCATATTTGTTACAAATCAGGCGGACCTTCTTTAGAGGTACAAGAGAATTTAAAGAAAATTTAAACTTCAGACCTCTCTACTCGATCTCAAAACTAAAGATAATCATTCTCAATAATTTCATAACTCTACGAATTGCTATCAAAACTTTATTTAGTTTTAACAATAGTCCGGACAGTTTTAAATGGACAACGGTAGAATGCGGGTTTCAGCCCCCTCAGTGAGGTCGAATGCCAACGGTGGAATGCAGGTTTCAGCTTCCGTTCCAAAAAGTGTCCAGAGTATTGTTTTAAGAATTGTTCGCTGTTGTAGCGGTTGAACCCGTTGCCGTTGAACCCACTATATCCTTTCCGACTCATACCTAATTGATTAATCTCAGGCTTTACCAACATCTTGGTAACCGTGCACTAGCAAGCAAGGACTAGTGGGTACTCCTCCATGGGACAGACTCGATTCCCGCATCCCCTCTTAATCAGAATATGGCAGGCATAGCTCTAAAGTTGAATAAAATCTAAAATACTTTCTAGCGGATTACGTGAACCATCATTGATTCCCAATGCAATATCAAAATCATCAACTAGTCTATTCCCCAGCGGACTTGATCCAATACTACCAAAGTGAATTTGCGAGTTGGATGGATCGTTTTGCACTCGTTCAGCCCAACGTCACTCCTGCCGTCGCCCCTGATGACTTCCTGACCGTATTGCGTCAACTGGGCCAAGCCCACGAAAAAAAGTTTTTACAGTCTCTGCAATCTGAAGGGGCTGATGTTTGCGTCATCCAAAGTCAAGGCGGCTTTGAGGCGACTTTGGCAGCAATGCGATCGGGGCGTACTTATATCTATCAAGCGGCGTTGCAAGGGAATGAATGTCTCGGTTATGCCGATTTTCTGGTGCGGGTGGAGGTGAGTTCCCGCTTTGGCCGTTGGAGTTATGTGCCGTTGGAATGTAAGTTGGCGCTCAATCCTAAACCAGACTTTGTCTTGCAAGCTTGTACCTATTGTGATCTGCTGGAAACGATTCAAGGGCAAAGGCCGCAGGAATTTCGTTTACTGTTGGGCAGTGGTGAAATGGCATCCTATCCAACGGAACAATATTTTTATTATTACAAACGGGTGAGACAATCTTTCCTTGAATTCATGGATCGGTTTGATCCAAAGCAACCGCCCTTGCCGGAACCGGGTGACGATCGCCATGGCCGTTGGCAGGAGATGGCTGACAAAATTCTGCACGATCGCGATCACCTTTCCCAGGTTGCGAATATTACCCGGAGTCAAATCCGTAAACTAGAAGCTGCAGGCATCACAACTGTAGAACAACTTGCTAACACGAATCCGACTCAAAAAATTCCTAATTTAGATCCAGTAGCTCTCTCACGTTTGGTCACACAGGCACAATTGCAAAGGGCAACGCTAGAGACGGGCAAGGTTCAATACAGTGTGATTCAGCCCCAGCCCGATCAACCCAGTCAGGGATTGGCATTGCTGCCGCCCCAGAGTTCTTTGGATGTGTATTTTGATATGGAGGGCTATCCCCTGGCACCGGGTGGGCTGGAATATCTCTTTGGTGCCATTTGTGTAGAAGCGAGTTCTGATGTTAATTATTCTGATGTCAATCATGCTGGTGTGAGTGATACCAGCGTGAGTAATCCTAGCATCAGTAATCCTGGTGTCAGTAGCATCAGTCAGGCTGATTCTGCGAACGAAACCCTTCAGTTTTACGACTGGTGGGCGCATAATAACTTGCAGGAAAAGCAAGCATTTGAGAAATTTATCGATTGGGTTTACGATCGCTGGCAACGAGATCCCGCCATGCATATTTACCACTATGCTGCCTACGAAACGATCGCCCTCAAACGCCTGATGGGGAAATATGCAACCCGTGAAGCGCAGGTGGATGATTTATTGCGATCGGGCGTTTTCGTTGATCTCTATCAAATTGTTCGTCAGAGCCTCCGCGTGGGGCAGCCCAGCTATTCTATTAAGAAGCTAGAGCCGCTGTACGATTGCCAGCGATCGGGTACGGTGCAAACGGCCAATGACTCTGTTTTGCAATATTTTTATTGGACGCAGTGCCAGGACGGTTATACGCCAGAAGAGTCCAAGATTTTACAGGAAATCCGCGACTACAATCGCATGGACTGTGAATCAACGAAATATTTAGTGGATTGGCTCAAAACACTCCAAGCACAACAGCAAGTGAGTTACTGTAAAGAGGTCTCTCAAAATTCGCCCAAGGACGATGAAAGCCCAGTCGATCGGGATCTTTCTGCCGCTCAGTTAGCAGAATCGTTATTGTCCCAGTTATCGGAAGAGGATACCTCAGAAGAGGCTTGTATACAGCGCTTACTGGCCCACCTACTGCAATTCCATCAACGGGAAGGTAAACCCTTCTGGTGGCAGCGCTTTAGTTGGCTAGTGGCCGATGAAGCTGATTTATACGATGAACTGGATTGTTTAGCAGGGCTTGAACGTACCGATCGGCCACCCTTCAAACCCACTCCCCGCAGTCGATCGCTAGCCTATGAATATCGCTTTGATCCCAATCAGGAAACGAAACTGGAATCAGGAACCTGCTGGTTTTCTCCGGAGCAGCCTCTGCGGAATTGCAAGTTAGACAGCCTCGATCGGCAGACTGGACTTGCCGTCATTAGCATTTCAGAAAAACGTCTTCAGGAGATAGAACAGTTAGTACCAGGTTGGATGCCTCCCCAACGCACGAGTTTAGTAGACTGTAATTTTGTGGATTCCAAAGTTTTAAGTCAGTCCGTATTCCAAACCGTGCAGAAATGGGCTGACTCTGGTCAATTACCTTCGGCCTTACAGCACTTCCTCCAACGACAGCCGCCCCGAATTCCGGGTCATATCCTGGGGCAATCGCTTCTACGTTCCGGTGAGGATTTACTGCAAGGAACCCTACGCATTGCCACAGGCTTGCAGAGTAGCAGTCTATGCATCCAAGGCCCCCCTGGTAGCGGCAAAACCTACACAGCCGCCCAGATTATTCTGAAGCTCTTGGCTTTAGGAAAATCGATCGCGATCTGTGCCAATAGCCATAAGGTGATTACTAATCTGATGGCGCGGGTGGCGAAATTAGCGCAAGCTGATGGGCTGCTGTTTCAAGGGGCAAAAATTGGGGGCGATCGCGCCGATGATGTGTTTCAGTATGACGCCATTCGGTTTCAAGAGAAGATTGATACCACCCTGCCGCCGGACTATCAACTGGTGGGGGCCACTGCCTACCAGTTCAGCCGAGAAGCGGCGATCGGGCAATTTGATTACCTGTTTATTGATGAAGCGGGGCAACTGTCGCTGGCCTATTTAGTGGCGATCGCTCGGTGTGCAGATAATCTCATTCTGATGGGCGATCCGATGCAACTCGAGCAACCCACCCAAGGCACCCATCCTGGGGAAAGTGGACTCTCGGCGCTGAACTATTTTCTGAATGGCTGCGCGACGATTCCACCCAATTTAGGTATTTTCCTAGATACTAGCTATCGGATGCACCCCAGCATTTGCCAATTCATTTCCGATGCCGTGTACGAAGGTCGATTACGGGCCGATCGAGACACCCAAATCCATCAAGTGGAGGACTGGTTGCTAGGGACAGATGCCAATCCCATCATTCAACCGCAGCACAATGGCATTGTGTTCATTCCGGTGGAACATGAAGGCAACCAACAGGCCAGTGAGGAAGAAATTCGCGTCATTGACCAAGTGATTGATCAATTGCTGGGGCGTTCTTTTGTGAGCGATCGGGGTGGCAGACAGCACGTCCTGCAACCCGAGGATATTCTGGTCGTGGCTCCCTACAATCTACAAGTCCGAAAATTGCAGGATCGGCTACGCGATCGGGCCAGAATTGGAACCGTCGATAAGTTTCAGGGGCAGGAAGCTCCTGTCTTGATTGTGTCGATGTGTGCCAGTCGCGGAGATCTGATTCCCCGAGGCTTAGGGTTTTTGCTGAATCGGCATCGCTTGAATGTCGCGATCTCCCGTGCGCAGTGTTTATCCCTCGTCGTGGGCAGTCCATTCCTAGCTCAAACGAATTGCGCAACTCTAGAAGAAATTCAACTCGTTAATTTATTTTGTAAATTATGTAGTGCTTAGGGCACAGCGCATAAACAAAATCCCAATTGGGTAGGGGTAGGAGAGTAAAAGGGTAGGAGGGTAGGGGAATGAAGAGGGGATATTATTTCTTTGCAAATCCCTTAGTATTTATCTTTCTCGATCCCACCACATCTTCTTTAATAAGCAGAACTTTGAAAGAATTTGACCGAATTCCCCCCTTTGTTTAGCATCATTGGCGCGTAGCGCGAGGGCTTGGGGGGATCGGAGCTGTCGCATCAATGAATCAATTCGATATCACTGTCTCAAGCTTATTGACTATGACTATTGACTATGACTATTGACTATGACTATTGACTATGACTATTGACTATGACTATTGACTATGACTATAGTATTAGCCTTGAATGTCAATAAATGTTATCTCTCCTGTTGGAAGAAAGCTTGATATAAGGCCCAAAGAATTGCTCCTAAAATCAATAATCCACCCAGCCAAAAGACAATGCGAATGGCTACAATGACCCCAATGCCGATCGCTAAAAATTGCAACACTGTTTTTTGTTGAGCCGTCAAACGGCGCGATCGGGGAGTTTGGCTCTGTTGTTCTGGTAGGTCTGCTTGCCAGTGGTTTTGGAGTTCAGCGGTTTGCGGCTCAGTAGCAGGAGGTTGAGAAGTTTGAGGCTGAGGAATTTGAGGCTCTGACACTTCTGGTTCGGCAACGGGTGTCATCTCTAGTGGCTGAGGATCGGGTACCGAGTCTGCTGCTGCGACGATCTGCCAAATTCCTTCAACATGGGCCATCCACCGCGAAGGTTGGAACTCCCCAAAACTCACTAAAATCAAATCACTGATGCCTGCTTGATCCGTTTCCCGAATGTAATAGTGCAATGGTAAGTTATCTTCACCACGATACGTTGAACCATCATTTTGGAGATGCTCGTATCCTTGAGTTCCCACGATCGTTTGAAAATTTGCCTCCCCCAAACGATCCCGGAGTTGCTCAAACGTTTGGCGATCGATTTCAGCTAACGTAAAATTCCAACGCGCCAATCCCATCGGTACCTTCACAGGACTATGCCAATCATCGCCATCAGGACTGCCCTGGTAGGCATCCATCCGCCGCATGAGGTCAAAGGGCTGTACTGTCACTTTTGGGGCCAGTGTAGCCGCTGGAGGATTTTCTGGATGGCTGACTTCCACCCGGCAAAGCACCAACCGCATCCCATCTTCATATCCCGTGACAAATTTAACTCGATAATTAAAAATACGAGTAAATAGCATCGCGGCTTCAGCGGGTTCTGAATCAGTCCAAATGCGTTCGCACCGACTCAGAAAATCAAAATGATTCAGTTCTTCAGGGACGATCGAAGCAATAAACCAATCCATGCAAATTGGCACATTGGTTCATCCTGGCTGGGCATTGGGATTCCACTGCTGACGTTCGGGCGAACTGGAATACTCATTAATCCGATGAAATGCCTTGAGCAGTGTGAGGAGATTGGGATAGCTAGGAGCGGAAATCGCTGCGATTTGCTCAGAGGTGATCGTGTCTGGTGAGAGCCCTGCTACATCGAGTTCCACCAAAAAGAAACGACGTTTGGCTGATAGGGTCACTTGACTCTCGAAGTCATACTGCCTCGCTAATTGGACGATATCACGCGATCGACGTTCAAGACTTTCTAGCGTTGGTGCATCGGGAAGGGTCGTCATAGGTGGAGCCAAAACTGATTGAGAAGGGAAAAACTAAGATGATTTTACTATAGTCGTAGGCTACGATCGACTTATGCAATGATGGTTTACTTTCCTATGCTTAAAACCACGACCTAAACGTTTGATGGTTACTGTATACGATTATTTCCTATGATGATCAATCTGTAAGTTTAGACTTTTATTCATAATTATTTGTCTGTTGAAACTTCCGTATTTCTACTGAGCTTGATTGAAATAACTAACGGTTTGCATAAGCTTATGGCTGGTTGGAGATAAGAATAGGGGCAGAAATGAAAGAGGCGATTCATTCTCAATTAATGTTCAAGAATCCGGTATGTCTGAGTTGACTGTCTTATTTTGCGACCATTGTCATTACAGTGTTCCCATTGGGTGGGTGGGCAAAGAATGCAATCGAACGATCGTCATTTGCACAAAATGTACTCGCAGTTTCTACATCTGTCCTGCAGATGGAGAGCAATTGTATCATAGTAATCAACCCTATCAATTGGTTATCCGAGGCAAGCAATGGGAAGCTGTGAGTTCTAAGAAAGGCCGGATTAAAAAGCAGGTTTTGCGAGAGACTTGGATTGATAGTGGAATTCAGATTCCAGTACATGAAGATGTCATTTTAGTGGAGGAACGACTGCGCATGGTCTATGAATTTATTTTCGATCAAGTGCCTTGTCCCAACTGTCACGCTCAAGGAACTTTGGCTGAATATCAACAATATTATCTAAGCTGCCCATCCTGCAAAATAGGACAAATGCGATAAAGACAGATCGCTGTGATGGGTGAGAAGGGATCAATAAGATGAAACAATTTGTTTTAATTGATGGATATACTCTAGTGATTACTCAGAGCAATACTGAGATTCATTTCTCAAGTTGTCACAGCCGTAGCAGGCTCTACTATGATGATTCATTGTTGATTGAAGCTTTAGCACGTTATGCCCAAAATGAACGATTCTGGCATTGCTTGCAGACGCGCACAGCCTATGAACAGGGCGAAGATCGCTTCTGGGTCATGGAGGTTCAGTCGTTGATTGCAGACCAGGGTTGGAGGTTACCGCAAGCCCAGCTGAATTGGTCAGTTTGGGAACTGATGTATGTAGAACCTTTCCATCGATCGATGTTTCTGTGGCATCCAGGCAGTTATTATCGGATATTCTGCATGCCCTACTCCACTGCTTTGAAGGTACTTCAACTGATACGGGATTGGCTTGATGCTCGGCCCATTCTGGTAGAAGGGATTGAGGTTCTGAGTGAAACACAATGGAATGCTCGTTTTTTGGCGTCTACTCGGCCTACCCAACCGCCATTGGCTCCCCAGATTTTGGCGGATTTGGAGCATAGTGCGAGCCTGTATTGCCTGTTTTTTGAAGACCAAGCCCGCCTATATACACCCAACGAAATTAAGTTAATCCGCTTTGAACTGTTGAGCCAGATGTCGATCGCGGGGTTACTCAACCGAAACATTGCTGCAGCAACCTACGATCGTCTTGCCGCCTATCCCAATCTACAATGCTGTGCCTTACAAGCTGAACAACTTTGGTGTGCTTTGGATGGCATACAGGCCGCGATCTCGATCGATCAAACGGGTGTGACGCTGGATTGGATATTTTTGAATCAAGGGGCTGTTAACTCAAAGTTTACTCAACTCTGTTTACAGCATTTTAAACAGGTACGATTACTGTATCCCTACACTGTTCCATGGGAGGTGGATGGAAAGCAATATCGTTTGGTGACAGGATGTCTATACGCTTCGAAGATTGTGTTGTTAACAGTTGTAGAAATTGTTATGCCAACCGATCCGATCGCACTATTTACGAACGTTTACGCACCCACCTACTTAGAGCTAGTCGCTTGGGCTGCGCTGGAGTCCTGTCAACCCCCGATGGAAAATTGGGCCATGGCTGTGGATTGGAACAATCGGGAGGCTGAGCTAGCAATGTTGGGTTGTGATCCCTCCTTACCCCAAGCGGATTTTTTCCTAGACTGTCTAGCGTCCCATCTGGCAAGGCTCTGGCAAAATGGCGATCGTACTGCATTTGAGCAAGGATTGCAGCGCTTGCGATGGGACTGTCCTCAAGAACTTTATTTCCTATACCGTCGGGGCAAAATGTTAAGTTCTGGGACATTGCAATTTCAGGGTAAGCGCATCTCAAACGCTATTGACAACTAGGGGTGGAGTCTTTACCCGAGTCGGGCAACGCAGCGGCTAAGACTTGGAGCATAAACGTGTCATCCATTGCGGCTCGCTTCG
>NZ_JBLZFX010000151.1:0-9342 GCF_050753345.1 Alkalinema pantanalense CENA528
GCATACTGCATTTGAGCAATTGATCCGTCCTATGAATCAGTTCATCTGTCCTTCAGTGCAGCGATTAAACCTGCAACTTATCTTTTCCTCTGCTTAGAGTGACTGAAGAGGGTTATGGTCATAATTTTTTTCCATGGGTGTTTTATGCCAAGAATGGTCGTCTAATTTTGTGGTAGAGACTGGCACTGGTTAAATTAGTGCAGTTTTGCTCTTCTAACTTTGTGATTAGTCCGTCGCCAACCCGCTTCTTAACTTTAGGTCATGGATGTAGGGGCTTCTTCTCCCAAAGCTCGAAAGAAAGCCTGTTCCGCTGCCACCATCATGGCACGCTTTGCATAGCGCTTAAAACTGCTCTCCGACTTATGGCGGGTTAATGTGCGTGCATGAAAACTGTCCATACCTCGCAACAGTAACCCCGTTGCAAACGTATGCCGTAATTGATGGGGATGTACCGCTTCCAACCGACGAATTTCCTCTAACTCTACTTCACTCAAGTGCTGCCAAAAATTGAGTTCTTCAGCGTTAACCTCTTCTTGAAGTTGCCGTTGTTCCAGTAGCCATTGGGCTTGCTTAGCTGCCCGTTGTCCTAACGCCTTCACTAAGTAGTAAATCCCCTGGTAGCCCAATCGTTGGCCTTTTCGATTTCGCCCATAGGCCAGAAACATGGGTGCATCTGGCTCGCTAGGTTCTATCTTCCGTCGATCGCTTATATACTGCGTCAAACAATCCCGTGCGTCTCGACCTAGCGGAACCGTCCCCGTACTGTCATCTTTCGCCATCCGAATGGTCAAACGAATTCCATCAAAATCATCCAGATTGAGATTCACAACCTCCTCTGCCCGGAGACCATGACTCAGAACGGCTAACACAGCCCGATCGCGCGGTTCTGTTTTCCCCGTTGCGTCAGGGCCCAATCCAGCGCAGCAATCTGAGCTTCTGATAAATCCTGCGCAGGTGGCAGGGGTACCGACAACAACTCCACCGCTGCTGCTGGATTCGTTGGGTGTGACTCCGGATAACTAGTGCGCAACCAACTGAAAAAACTCATTACCGCCGTCAGTGCCCGATTGACTGAATTAGCTGATAGTCCTTGTTCCTGCAAATATCCCTTAAATTGCGCCAATTGTCGGGGTGTCACTTCCGCCCAAGGTCGATCGACCCAACCCAGAAATCGTTTCAATTCTCTCCGATAGGCTTTCTGGGTATTTTCAGCGAACGATCGGGCCTGAAAATACTCCTCTACCCGCAGCCAACGCAGGTCGGTGGGGTCTGCGGGTAGAGGCAAAACTGACCCATTGGAAGGTACTAAGCAAATTGCAGGAAGTCCATCTGAGCTTGAAAACATGAGTAATGACCCCACAACTCAAGTTGGCTCTTTCAGTTTAGGGTATTTCAAGTAAGATAAGACAACAATATCTGTTATACGACTAAACTACGACTAAGTTGATCATGGCTAGAGTATACTAAACTCAGATCCTTGTATTCTGGGAGTTTCACCAATGCCATCTCCCTTTCCGGGCATGAACCCCTATCTAGAACAGCCAGCCTTCTGGCATGAATTTCACAATCGATTGATTGTAGCTATTTCGGATGCGCTGACCCCTTCTCTGCAACCGAAGTACTATATGGCTGTCGAAACTCGCACTTACATAGATACCGATAACCCCGAATTACTCGTGGGAATCCCTGACGCGATCGTGCTGACAGCTTCAAACGCTCCTTTGTTAACCCATCCTGTAACAGCGGTTACTCAACCGCACCCCAAACAAATCTGTCTGCCCATGCCCGTTGAAGTGAAAGAGCGTTATTTAGAAGTCCGGGAGGTGGGGACTCATCAGGTTGTTACTGTGATTGAGGTGCTATCACCGAAGAATAAGCGTAAAGGCGAAGGGCGAGTGACTTATGAGAAGAAACGGCAGCGGGTGCTATGCAGTTCTTCGCACCTGGTTGAAATTGATTTACTCCGAGAAAACATAGCCATGCCGATGATCGGAGTCGAAGAAGCGAGTGACTATCGCATTGTCGTGAGTCGAGCCAGTCATCGTCCCATGGCAGATCTGTATGGATTCCAAGTGAGAGATCCCATTCCTAGCTTTTCGTTACCCCTTCAATCCCACGATCCAGAATTAACTGTCGATTTACAAGCGATTCTTCTGGGGGTTTACGATCGCGGCAGTTACCAATTTCGCATCGATGACCACCAGCCTGTTCCACCGCCCAAGTTATCTGAAGTGGATCAGCAGTGGGTGGATGCGTTATTGACTCCCCTCCGAGGTGCGTGATGGCCCGTCCTGATCAGGAAAAATGTCGGCTGTGCGCTAAGTTGAATGCCCAGGAAGCCCAACAACGTCATGGCCCCGAGGGAGATGGCTGTTGGGATCCTAAATATTGCCACAATCGTCGTTCCTACTACCGCCACCGAGGTGTCCGAAACTCGATTCGGAAACAGCGACGACGGAGCCAGTCAGCCGAATCTGAGGGCTTAGAATTGGGGGCATCTTCATCGGAACGGGTTGCGATTCTGGAGGTGTTAGCGCCTGCGGTGCCGGCTGCTGTGGTTCATTGGTATCGCGCTACAAAGGATGCACCGCTCCATGCTTTGGGGGCTGAATTGTGGGTTGGCAACGATCGGGTGGCTCAAATTGAACCAGTTCATTGTTTGGGATTGACCGAATTGCAAGTCAAAACGCTGTTGGTGCGGATTTTAGAGGTATTTTCCCAGCACAGTGGCATGAAGGTGGAGCGCTTTCGCTCGTCAGTCGAACTCCATCCCCACAATTGCCCGATTCGACCTTGCCCACTCTATCCAGAGGTGAAGCTGTAATGGAAGTGCAGCAGTTAGAACTGGATCTGTGGCGATCGTTGGAAACAGCTTCTCGATTTCCAGAAACAGCAGATCTGCGATCGCTCTGTGATGCCCTAGAGCAAACACTATCCGATCAATCTTTAGCAGACCAGTTGGCGGTTGCCGGGAATGTATTGGTACAGCTTTCAGCGGTGTATGAAGTTCGGGCAAATCTCTTAATTTCTGGTTGGGAGCGCCGTCACAATCCGGCTGAGCCAGTGGTTAACCTAGAGGATTGTGTGGATCTATTTGTCCAGTCGTTATCCCTGGATGTCACCGATCTATTTGAAGACTCTGAGCCAGTGCAGTACCCGACAAACCGTCAAAAGAAGTTAGATCCTCTCATTGAGGGTTCGATCGTTGGGGAAGTGGATAAGGAAACGTTGCTCAATTGGGTTGATCAGGTGGCAGCAGAACAACCCCTGGATGCAACCCAGATGGCTGAGCAGATTCGGGAGCTAGCGCACGGGGAGAATGTCGAGGAATGGTCGAGGGCGATCGAGCAATACCTTGGATCTGTGGGTGCGGAAATTCAATTAGTGAAGTTACAAAAAGAGCTGGCCATGCCGATCGTGGAGGTGTGGCTTGGGTTGTTGCTGGGGGGCTACCCATTGGCACAACGGGGTGCGTTTTATGATGACCAGACAGTGTGGATTATGCATGGAAAATCCGGGATGCTGAATGCGTAGATCGCCCATGAATGATACATGCTCAATGATGATTAGGGTGTGTACTGGAAGCTGAAGTAGAGTGCCTGATCTTGTAAGCAGAACTGTCGTTGTCTCCCGTGTTTTGGCGGCGGTGGCCGAGTTTGTATGAAGCGCTGCAAGATATGCAGTGGACCCCAAAAACTGGACAGGTCGTTAAGCTCTGAAAACTCAAACTGTGATAGGAGTCTTTCATGGGTAATAAACGCAAACAATACAACGCCGACTTCAAAGCCAAAGTGGCCTTAGCGGTAGTACGAGGGGATAAAACTGTAGCAGAACTGGCCAGTCAGTATGAGCTACACCCAACGGTGATCAACAACTGGAAGCGGCAACTGTTGGAGGGAGCCAATTCGTTGTTTGAATCACCGCGAACACAAGCCCCCTCAGAAGCGCAACAGGCTCAATTAGATCAGCTCTATCGTCAAATTGGTCAATTGACGGTGGAACGAGATTTTTTAGCACGCAAGTCGGCACAATTGGAGCTAGTGCCCGACAAACCCTGGTAGAGCCCAACCACCTTGACCTGAGTATTGGTTAGCAGTGTGGGTTGCTGGGCTTGCCTCGGTCGAGCTACTACTACCAGGCATAACCTGAGGCATCAGAAGATGGGATCCTACGACGCTTGTTGGATGAACATACCTGAAAATGCAGTTCTATGGGAGTCGTCGGATGACGGTGCATCTGCAGGAATTGGGCTACTTGGTCAATCGTAAGCGAGTGCAACGACTGATGCGAGAAATGGGTTTATTCGCCCTCTACCCAAAACCGAAGTTGAGCCAAGCTCATCCTGAGCATTGGCTCGGACAAGGGTTACAGTTTACTGCGAATGACTATTCAGCTTCCCAATCGATCGGTTGGAAACTTTTCTTTACGTTTTAGCCTCAACTGACGAATATTTAGAAGAGGTAGCCGCTAGGTTCAGCTTCTTTTGCTGAACCTAGCGGCTGGTGCAAACAAGCTGGATTAATACTACTTCTAAGCCATTTCTAGCCCTTGCTCAGCATCAAACATTCACTACTAACTTCCCATCGCTCCAAATCTCAAAATTATTAGTAAGCGCTGGTTGATCGCCCATAGCCACCGCATCCCAACCCTGTACCGCAAACTGATTTGCTCGCTGTCCATTACCTCGAAATGCGGTCTCAATGATAATTTGCCGCACCTGTGCTGGAGTCAAATTTGGATTGGCGCTCAGCATCAATGCTGCCACCCCCGCCACATGAGGAGATGCCATGGAAGTTCCATTGAATGCTTCATACTGCCCACCTGGAACTGTGGAATACACATTCACACCCGGTGCAACCACATAGGCCATACTCGGATCAGTCCCAGCCAAGTTGGAAAAATCTCCCATATTCAAATTCCAATCGATCGCGCCTACAGCAATCCCTACCTGAGTCGCGATCGCCGCTGGGTATCCCGGTTGGGATGCCGACTCATTGCCCGCTGCCATAATTACAATCGAACCTAACTGCGTTGCATACTGAATTGCATCAATAATGATTTGAGAATACGCTCCGCCTAAGCTTAGGTTAATGACATCAGCACCATTATCCGCAGCATAGCGAATACCACGGGAGATCCATTCTCCTGTGCCTCCATTGTCTCCCAAGACTCGAATTGGCATAATCCGCGTATTGTAGGCAACTCCTATTACCCCAAATCCATTGTTTTCTGCTGCGATCGTTCCTGCTACATGGGTTCCATGGCCATCTTCATCCATGGGATTATAATCTCCATTTACAAAATCCCAACCAATGATATCGTCGATATAGCCATTACGATCGTCATCAATACCGTTACCAAAAACTTCATCGGAGTTGTACCAAATGTTGTCATCTAAATCGGGATGGGTAAAGTCAACTCCTGTATCAATGACAGCAACAACCGTATTTTGTCCCGTGTAGCCCCTTGTCCATGATTCTGGTGCATTCACGAGATCCTCACCCCAAGCAACGCCCCCCAAATTAGGAACTTCTGGAAAAGGCGATTGGCCGATCGATCGAGCAACCGCAGCCCCAGCATCAACTAACCCATAACCATAGACAGAACTAAACGGCAGGCTACCCGGCGGCGGACTCGGGCGATAGGTGACATCGGCTGCAATACTATAGCTTCCTGTTGCATAGGCTCCATAACTGGTTACACGAATAATGAAACTTTGTCCCGCTTCAAAATTTAGAACAATTTCAGAATTAGTACCTGGCCCGGAGTCATCATCCCAGGCAATTAACTGACCTGTCTGGCCATTAATGACTTGCAGATAAGTGTCAAAGTTATAGGAGTCTAAATTAAACTGCACTTGGCCTGCTTGCTGGCCTACAAAGGAATAGTCATCCATGTAGGTATTCCACCGGAGGGGATTGATGGCATCCCAATAACTCAAGTCCCCATACAAGATATTTGCCTGAGCCGGACTTACAGAATCATTACATACAGAATCATTGGAAGTTGTGATTGCAGTGGTGTCAATAGCAGCCGTTAAGGATAGGGCAGAAGACCTTGTAGCGTTGGCTTGGATAGAAAGCGATGTAGGGTCGAATAATAAAGATTGTTGGGTTGCTAAGTTTGTGAATCTTGATTCTCCATTAGTAAGTTGTTCAGTGTTGAGTGGATTCGAATAAGGTGTCGTGCTAAACATGATTGAGATCTCAACTTAACTTAGAGATTGTTGTCATCCTTTTCATTCTCGGTTTGAATCGCTTATGCATAACTTGAGTGAAGTATTCTGAAAATATTCACTCTAGACCAGTAGGTTTGAGTGCCTCGGGCGGAAGCGAGTTAATGATGTCTCTTTCCAGACCTATTGACCTTATGAAAATCTATGGGATACCTCAGATTTTTCATAACCTCCCTACGCTTCAGAATGAGAGGTTGCTAAGAGCACCAGATAGCTGAATTTGCAGGCTGAGTCCGATCACTTGGATGAAGAAGTTCTTAAAAACCATCTTCCTAAAAGTAATTCATGCTAATGCTGTTACATATTGGATTAACAGCTTACTTTCACTGAATTAATTCCTATGAGCCAACTCAAACGTCGCCATTTCCTCCAATTCTCTGGAGCCACCCTAGCCAGCATTGGGCTGAGCCAACTAGACTTCTTCACCCAGGCTCAGCAGCAACATCAAGTTTTAGCCCAAGCTTCCACGGGGCGCAAGTATGCACTCCTCATCGGGATTAACCAATATGATGATTTACAGATTGCTAACTTACAGGGCTGCATAACCGATGTGGAAATGCAATACAATCTATTGTGTTATCGCTATGGTTTTGCCCCAGAAGATATTCGTATCTTGACAAATGCAACTCCCGAAAAGCCAACCCGTGCTAATATTCTGCGTGCTTTTGAAGAACATTTGATTGCTCAGGTTAAACCCGGCGATGTTGCTGTGTTCCACTACTCTGGCCATGGGGGGTTGATGCGCGATCCCCACCCGATCGATCCTAACAATCCCACGAATGGTACATTAGTTCCCATGGATTGTCAGCTTAGCAATCGCAATGACATCATGGGGCGGACGCTCTTTCTGCTGAGCAAGCAGATCCAAACTGATGCCTTTACGATGGTTCTCGACAGTTGCCATTCCGGGGGCGGAACCCGAGGGAATAGTACGGTACGCGCCCTGCGGGTGGGCCGACCGGATGAACCGATCGCTAACCCCAGCCGTGAAGAATTGGACTATCAAAAGAGGCAACGCGAAAAGCTGGGACTTTCGGAATCTGAATTGACTAAACTCCGTCGTGCAGGCATTGCCAAAGGTGTGGCGATCGGTTCGGCTCAAAAGGAACAACTTGCTGTCGATGCGAATTTCTCTGGATTCCACGCGGGTGCACTCACCTACTTGCTGACTCGCTATCTTTGGCAAAATCCGACCCGTCAAGAACCCCTCAGTGACACCTTCGGTCGGCTGGCACTTATTACCCGTGAAGTCGCTGCTGACTCAAATAACCCACAGGTACCGATCAAAGAAGTCGCTCCTGGCAAACCCTTCGATCGTAAGCCGGTTTATCAAATCACCGCCGATCGGCCCAATGCGGAAGGGGTTGTGACTCAAGTTTCTGGTGCTGAACAAATTGAGTTTTGGTTGGGGGGCGTTTCTTCGAGCAGTTTGGAGGCTTATCAACCCGGTAGTTTGTTCAGTCTAATCAATGCTCAGGGTACAGTTTTGGGAGAAATTGAACAAACGGGACGAGCAGGCTTAGTGGGATATGGTGTGCTTAAACAAGGTAATCTGCCTGCGGTTGGCACATTACTGCGCGAAAAACTGCGTAATCTGCCCAATGATGCGTCGCTCAAAGTAGCAATCAGCCCTGACATTAAGGCAAATCGCAACGAACTGAAAGCAGAATTAGCTGAGATTTCCAATATCAAACTTGTGGAAGTCAGTGCGCTGGATAGTGGCGGTGTCATTATTGGGCCACTGACTGACCAAATTCGCCAAGAAGCCTTGACGAGATCGATTAATATTAGCCAGCCTCCCGGCAGTATTGGCCTATTGACGGCTACAGGTGACGGCGTCATCGCGGATAGCTTTGGGCGCTTAGACGAATCGCCGCAGAGCATTGCATCTCGCCTAAAACCTAAGCTCAAGTCATTGCTTGCCCGTCAGTTCCTCCGGCAAGTTTTAAATGGCAGTACCTCGCAACTGAAGGTGGATGTGGGGTTGAAAACGAAGGAGGGTGCAGATATCGAAGTGCTGGCCCAAGCGGATAGGCGATCGCTCAGTGTGAAAAAAGTGCCACAGACCCTGAAGGTCAACTCAAAATTCGATATTAGTGTGACTAACCAAGAATCCGTGCCGATTTACATGGCAGCGATTTCTATATGGGATACGGGAGATCTGGTGGTGCTGCATCCGATCGATTGGGAATCTCCAGAGTCGGCTGCTTTGGTGGAGAAAGGTGAGACAAAAAAAGCGCCTATGGTTGTTGATGATCTTCCTGGCTTCTTTGAAATTGTGGTTATTACCAGTGCCAAGCCTTTACGGGATACTTTGCGGGGCTTAAAGCAAGTGGCTACTGCTCGTGGCCTGAAGCAGGGGTTTGTGACCTTTGATAGGGCAAGCCGATCGAGTGGGGAATCCGATGACACCGTGGTTGAATCTGCCAGAAATCTTACCCATGATTTGACTCGTGGAATCAAAGCCGATATCGGTCAAACTCAGCGTCGAGGGCTTGACCCAAGTCAATCGGGTGTTTTTTCAACTGTGGTACAAGTGATTCAATAGGTTACTGAAGCGGAGGAATCGTTAGTATTGTTAGGGTGATTGGTGGTTGCAGTATTTATGCCAATGGAAGGGGAGATCGTGCAGTAGAAGGTGGAAGAAGCGCGATCGGGCACTAAATTTTTGTCGATCGATGACAAGATCGATGAAGTAGCAACAAAATAGAGAATGGAAGAAAGCTGAATATTCACACAGTGAACGACCCCGCCGCAAGCAGACGGGGTATCAGAATTGAACATTCGCGATCGATGAGACATTCGACCCCGATAAAATAGAAAAAATCAGCTAAATTACCTCAAAGTCCCCCTTTTTTCTAGCACAGCGGCGCGTTAGCGCGGGGATTTAGGGGGATCTAGCCTTCTAGCATAATCTCCCTCGCTGCCACGCGCACGACGGTAGGTTCTCCCCGTTTACGGACGGTTTGACTCCACTCATGGGCGCTGATGAAGTTGAGAACGTGCAGAATGCCGATCGCCGCCTCAACAGCATCATTGTCACCGCTGAGTTGGAGCTTGATTTTCTTGGTATAGCGAGTCATTGGTTTTCCTCAAAAGTAAACGAA
>NZ_JBLZFX010000152.1:0-9190 GCF_050753345.1 Alkalinema pantanalense CENA528
TGTACACTTTGCCCATACGATATTCCTACAAGAGTGGATTTCAGAACCAATCAGATCCTAAATCCATTCTCGCTCAAACTCACAAAATTAATCCTGACACTCCACTAGCCAAGCTCAGTCCACCGAATCCTACAATCGATCAGGCTCATGACCTTCCACGGCAATGATGTAATTTAAAACCAGATAGGGCGGCATGGCTCCAGCGATTTCCCCTGTGCTGTTTTGAGTCATGACAGATGGGTTCTCGCCGGATAAATTGATCGCCCCAGGGGTTCCCGCTGGTTTGGTATCTATCGCAGATCGAACGTCCGCAGGCAACTGAAGAGACGGCGCGGAAGTGTCCCCAAGCCCTTTTCCTTGCAGATGCGGATTGTCTTTCGGAAATTGAGATTCGCGGATGGGTTCTGTCCCTCCCTTTTCTCCTTGACGACGTGGGGTTAGCCCAGGCCCTTGGCCCGCCCCCAAGGCAACCCGTCCCCGCAAATCCGGCAAGGCAAAAGTTGTATGCCCATTGCCTCCATAGGTGGTTCCCAGCACCCTAAATAGGGCGACATACTGCGCGATCGGAAGAACTTGACCATGACAAAACGCCCAGCCCTGTGGTTCAAAGTTCCCAGCAAATAAACGAATTTCTCCAATTAGTGGCTTGGACATGGTCAATCACCTCATCACACATCACCAATACATCATTCATAATTCCTAAAGTGATTCATCAGTAATCACCTTAATCAGTTGCCATTAGAGAATGGCAGCATTGTCAGCAATACTATTCGCCAATACTATTTGCCAACACTGTTCGCCAACACTATCAAGATAAAAAATCAGCACTAAACAAATTCAATAGGAGACAAATTTAATAACAAATTTGATATGAGATAAATTCAATATGAAATCAATTTAATATGAGATAAATTCAGCGCACGATCGACTCAGTCTTAAGAGGAACAACTCCCTCTAAGGCAATGATGTAATTCAGTCCCAGATAGGGCGGTACCTGTTCTGTCAATGTTCCTTCCCCCATCGCCCCCGAAGTTGCTGCCATCGGGCTAGGCGCACTGACCGCTGGGCTGGGCTTTCCGGCGGGATTGCGAACCGGAGAGTGACTGTGGAAAGGCTCGCGACGATCGGTCTTTTGGCTCCTGCTCAACTTATCTGCTCCACCCACTTCACCAGGTATCCGGCGAGTCAGCCCCGTGCCCTGTCCTTGGTTGACTACAATGCGCGATCGTAAATCAGGCAAAGCAAAGGTCGTTTGGCCATCCCCACCATAGATTGCACCAATCACTGCAAATAGAGTGCGATGTTGATGAATCTCTAGTAATTGTCCATGACAGAAAGCCCAGCCCGAAGGCGCAAAGTTACCACCAAATAATCGAATTTCCCCAATCAATGGTTCACCCATAGAAACCACCTCATCTCATCGATCAACTCGTCTTGCATTCGCTCCAAATCATCCGAAGGGTTGTCAATGCAGTCACAAAGATCAGTAGGACTGAGAAATCAGTAGTCAGGAACCTCAAAAATTATACGTCGGGATAATTGAAATGTCTTTGCGAGGTTGTAGACATTTACTCGAGCCTTATAACCAGATCACGCAGAAATTCACTCAGAACTACAATATTCAACGGAATAAATCAATATTTGAGGGAATCATCAGAAAAACAATAAAAAGTCCCCAGGATGTGGAGACTTTTTAAAAAGTGGCTGGATGAATTGGAAGGAATTGACCCTGAGCGCACCCTCGATTAACGGTTCACCGTTACAAAAATGTCTTGCAGAATTTCCAGCGCGCCATCGGCCTTCACCAGATTCGCCAGCTTAATGCCGAGTTCTTCAGCCTCTTCGGGAGCTCCTGAAACAACATTTTTGACTAATTTTTGTCCGTCTAAGCTAGCTACCAACCCCGTCAGGGTGAGTTGACCGTCTTCAATGACTGTGTTGACGCCGATCGGAACTTGGCAGCCCCCTTCCAACTCCCGCAGGAAAGACCGCTCAGCATAGCACCGTTGCGCGGTGGGTAGGTGTTCCAGCGCCTTAATCACCTGCAACGTTTCCTCATCCCCCTCACGGCACTCAATGCCCAGCGCTCCTTGGCCGACCGCATGGAGGGAAATCTCAGCCGGGATCACTTGATGGATACGATCGCCGAAACCTAGCCTATGCAATCCGGCATAGGCCAGAATTAAACCGTCATATTCCCCGTCATCCAACTTTGCCAGACGGGTATTTAGGTTGCCCCGCACATCTTTGAAAGTTAAATGGGGGTAGTGATGACGCAATTGAGCTAACCTCCGCAGAGATGAGGTGCCAATCACAGCGCCTTCTGGCAGAGTTTCCAGCTTATTTCCCTTGAATTTTTCGTGCACAACCAGCGCATCCGCCGGGTCTTCGCGCTCCGTCACACAACCTAACATCAACCCTTCGGGAAGATTAGTCGGCAAGTCTTTCAGCGAATGGACTGCAAAGTCTGCCTGACCTTCAAGCATTTGCACTTCTAGCTCTTTGGTGAACAGACCTTTATCCCCAATCTTGGCCAGGGGGGCATCCAGGATTTTGTCACCCTGTGTGCTCATGGTTAAGATTTCAAAGGTGATATCGGGGAACGCTTTTTGCAGTTCGTCCCGAACCCAGTGGGTTTGAACCAGTGCCAATTGGCTTTTGCGGGATGCGATACGGATGGTGCGGGACATATCTTACGTCGAATTGAATAAAGCAAGTTTGAACTACTCTTTCAACCTTACCGCACTGTGTAACGCCAATATTGCAGGGATGACTCCGCAAAACGTTACAGATAATTAAGGAGAGAGCGGGGCACGCTGGATTGCGTTTCCCTTTACCCCTCTACCCCTCTACCCCTCTACCCCTCCAAACCGTTCTTGAATCATCTCTCGCACTGCGATCGCCGTTCCTGGCGCGAGCAAAACTCCATTACGGTAATGTCCAGTGGCCAGCAAGATGTTCTGGTAGCCCGAGAGCCATTCAATCACCGGTGCGGGACGACCAAAGGGGCGTGGACGTAGACCCATCCACTGCGATCGTCGTTCTGCCTGCGCCAGTTCTGGAATGAGTTGCAGGGCTCCTTGCCAGACGGTTTCTAACATTTCCGGCTGGGGTTGAATGGTTCTGAAATCCCGTCGATCGCCCCAATCCTCCGGCGGCAACTCCACCGAAGCCCCTACCCAATATTCCGCTCCGCCCAATGGCACGATATGGATATCGTGGCCCGTCAAAACGGGTTGAAAACTGGCATCCCCTAGAGGCCGTGGCAATTGAATTTGGATCGCTTGGCCTAGGACGGGTCGAATATCCAAGGCAGGCGAGGCGGACTGGAGGATGGCTTGGGTCAATGGAGTCGCTCCCAACCCAGCGGCAATAATGAGGCAATCGTAGGGCATTTCCCCGATCGAAGTTTTTAAAGCTTGTAAAGCTCCTTGGCCCTGCTGTTCACAGAGTCCTGTCACGGTGACGCCCCAACGGAATTCCACACCCCGTTGTGCTCCTCCTGCCAGAAGCGCCTGGGTGATAGTGACAGGATCCACTTGCCGATCGTCGGGGGAATAGACGCCAGCAATTACACCCTGCACATTTAATTGGGGGCAATGGTGCTGTAATTGTTCGATCAACCACAGTTCTAACCGTCGATTTTGTTGGGGCCGAATTTGGATTAATCGCTCCCAAGGATCCAAGCGATCGCCCTCAAATTGCAGCATTAAAATGCCCTGGCGATTGTAGGGGATGTTTGCCTCTGTACAGCTCTCGAGTTCAGGAATGACGCGATCGTACCAATCCACCCCAGCCAATCGCATTCGCAAGTTACGCCCTTTCTCTTTTTTGCTAATTGCGGCCATCAAAACCCCCAAAGCCGCTGCCGTTGCCGTGGCACAGGTGCTTTGTTTCGGTTGAATTGGCTGAGATTGCTGATCGATCAGTGTAATCTGGTGACCGCGAGCCGTCATCTCTGGATGGGTAGCGAGTTCATAGGCGATCGTCGCTCCTACAATCCCCCCGCCAATGACTACAATCCGCATACAATTTCCCAACAAAATTCCCTGTCGCAAATATCTGAAATAGCAAAAAGGAGACATGTCAGAGACATATCTCCCGCTAAACCCATTCAAGTTACAGATTGACCGATCTCAAAATCTGCAGCATCCCTCTTGAGTGGAATGCCCACGGACATTCTGAGTTAAGTCAGAGCTAAGTCCAACACACTAACCTTGAGGTAATACGGAGAAGAAGCTATCTAACGCCTTGTTCAAATTGGTATAGGCGCGAGCGGCTGCACGATAGTCTTTATCAATCCCTGCTCGATCGAGGGAATTCAGCGCCTTAAAGACATCCTTAGAAGCCTCTTCTGCGGTCTTGCGAGCTTCAGGGAAGAGATCCCGAGCCACCGTCAACATCTTGAATCGTAATTCCCCTAGAGGCCCGTGGATAAAGTTGCGCGCAAAGATGTAATCTTCTTGCTCAATTAAGCTTTGAAGTTCAGGGAAGCGATCGCGCATTGCCTGAATGTCACTTGCGTAGGCTTGAATTTGCGCAATTTGCTCTGCCGCATAGGTTTGAGCTTTGGCCTTTTTGGGTTTGGCATCCGCAGGATGGGTAAATGCCACAAACATCACCATCACGAAGGCAAGGGCTACCGCGAGAATCGACCGAAACTTTGACATAGTCCGAGTTAAATATTTTTATGCAACACAACAAGCCGAGCCAAGCTCCTCAAAATCGCAGCCGCGATCGGCTCCGTAGTGAAGTGTATCAAACTGCGGGATAACGAATGAAGCAGAGATCACGAATGTTACAACCTTGTTAACAGAATAGCCCTGGAAGGATTTAGATCGATTGGCGTTTCAGCAACCGCAAGATTGCGTCGTTGACCTTTTCAGGCCAGTCTTCTTGGACATAGTGACCGACTTCATACAGTTCTACAAATTCGCCATCGGGTACCACTGCGGCTAACGCTTTAGCGGCTTCTACGGGCAACCAGGGATCCCGCATTCCCCAGCCGATCAACAGGGGCTTGCGCCAGGTTTTTAGGCCCTGCTCCAGTTCCGCACTCACCTTAGCCAATTGTAAATTTTGCACCATGGCATGGAGAGCCCGCCCCGCATCGGAGGTTTTAATCCAAGGGCGGCGATAGATGTCCATGTCCTTATCTTCCACACGGTAACCCCCTGCGCCCTCCAGAATTTTGTCCGGCAAGGTGAAATCTTGGACGAGCGCTTCTCCTATCAAAGGAATGCCTAACTGTTTTAGTTTCCAGGGCAGTTTGACGGTTTGAAAAATCGGCGCATTGAACACAGCTAACCGCTCGACCCGATCGGGATTACGCAAGGCATATTGGATCCCCGCTGTGGCTAGAAATCCTTGGGCCACGATCTTACAACTGGCAATCTCCAAGGCATCTAAAAAGCCGCCCAACGCTTCAATCAACAATTCTGGGGTATAGGCAAAGTCCAAGCGATCGGGCATATCCGAATAGCCACAGCCTAACCAATCGGGTGCGATCGCCCGATATCCCTGCTCCGTTAAAACGGGCAAAACCTCCCGCCAACCGTAGCTTTGAGACACTAATCCATGGAGTAAAACAACGATCCCCACAGGCTCCGATCCCTTAGGTTTGGTCTCACGGTAAAACCATTGATAGGAACCAACTTGAACCTTAGCTTCCGCAATTTTCATCTTCTAATCTCCCACCCCAGCCCAATAACCCTACCCTGAAACTCCAAGTCGCCCAGGAAACATTAAGTTTCTTGAAAAAATCGCATTCTGTAGCTTTAGATACAGAATTTATGGAGTATACTTCAATCAAGAAGGAGAACTAGCTAGGGAGATGGTTCCCCCCCCTCGACGGAGTTTGGGACTGCCTACACTGATATTGAAAGACAGTCTGAACCATCCCCTTACTTCATCTCACTTCCCACTCTTTCCTATCTACTACAGAGGAG
The DNA here is from genome assembly GCF_050753345.1 of Alkalinema pantanalense CENA528. Lineage (NCBI taxonomy): Bacteria > Bacillati > Cyanobacteriota > Cyanophyceae > Leptolyngbyales > Leptolyngbyaceae > Alkalinema > Alkalinema pantanalense. The sequence continues at coordinate 5,949 of NZ_JBLZFX010000152.1, forward strand.
ACCTGGTTATGTCGATCGAACAAAGAACTCGTGCCCTGATGATTCGCCACCAAAACCTGCAACAGAATCGGGAACGTTGTGTTCTCAGCCGTGCAGCCGCTGAAATGGGTCTGACTAGTGAAGAAGTACGGTTTGAGAATAAGGGCAAGGCCCATGTCAATGTCCTCGGATTGGATGATGGCCCTCGAGTTGGCAATAGCTGATCCACATTCATTGAGAGCAGATGTTTCCTAGTTAAAACAGAAGCTTTCTGGAATTTGCAAACTTAAAGCCGTCTGAAAAGTTATGTCAGATCATCAGAGCCTCCTCAATTGGGAGGCTTTTGTTGTGCTTTTGTCGGAGGATAGGTGTGCGCCACCGCACATACAAAGCAAATAGTACAAAGCCCACTCAGTAATGAGTGGGCTTTGTAGAGGTAAATCTCAATTAGATGAATCTAGGATTCAGTTCAGACATCCTTAGAACGTGAAGGTTGTCCGGACAGTCCCAATCAATGCATCATCGTTGCTATCCACTTGACCGGGATTGATCACCCAGATCAAACCAGGGGTGATGGAGATGTTGTCATTGATTTGGTACTTGTAGAAACCTTCAACGTGCAGAGGAATAGAACGACCAGCACGAGTTGCAACACCGGTTTGGCGGCCAGGAGCGTAGGGAGCAGCGCCTACTACAAAGCCCAGCAGGTTACCCTTGGCACCGAAGTCGGGCAATGCTAAACCTGCGCCATAGCTCCAGATGTCTTGGCTTCCAAAGCCATCATCAATGAAGTTAGCTTGCGCGTACATCCCAAAGGCATTGAAAACCAAGGTGGGGCTGAACTTGTAAGCCGCAGAAATACCAAAAGCATTGACCTTAGCAGCATTGGAAGTTGCTACAACGCTGGGGCTGTTGGCAGCCAAGGACCCCACGGCTGAAGCAGTGCCATTACCGCCTGCATCGAAGATGCCACCGCCACTACGGTATGCATTCACGTAGGTTGCTGCCACTTGGAAGTTAGCATCGGCAGGAGCGTAGCTGACTTGAGCCAAGATGCTATTGTCACCGTTGAACAAGCCGTTCTTGTTGGCAGGGTTGTTAGCGCTGTCTGCCAAGTAACCACCGGTTACCTTCAGACCACCACCCAAGTCATAGGTACCACCGATACCAGCACCACCACCGATCGCGTAGATGGGGTTACGTTGACCAAAGACAGACAACGTGGTGCTACCACTATCGCCAGAATCCAAAACGGGGTTAGCAGTTGGCGCATAGTCGTAGTGCAGACCGCCCACAGCGGGGATATACACCTTCAGGTTCTCGATCGGGCTGGTGTAGTAAGCAACCCAGTCAACGATCACATTGTTGCCACCAGTGTTACCAAAGTTGAAGGTTTGCAGACCTTCAGAACCGCCACCGGGCAGGGTGAAATTGTTAGCGTTGCCTGCAGCCAAACGGGTAACCAGCAAGTCCTTACCGGTGAAGCTGGTGTTCAAAGACAAACGAACACGATCTTGGAAGACAGTGTTGTTACCGCCACCCGTGGGGGTTGCAGAAAACTCATCGGTGACCGCGAAGATCACTTCACCCGCCAGCTTGGTGGTGGTGGAAAATTGCTGCTTCTCTAGGGTTGCAGTCTTAGCTTCCAACGCATCGACACGACCGCGTAGGGTTGCCAATTCAGCGGCAAATTCTTCTTGCAGTTTTTGCAGAGTAGCCAGGTCTTCCTTTTTGACCAGGTCAGCTGTTGCAGCCGCGATCAATTCGTTGACGCGATCCATACAAGCATTCAGACCAGCCGCGAACTCGTAACGAGTCATGGCCCGGTTACCACGGTAGGTCCGATCGGGATACCCTGCGATACAGCCGTAGCGCTCAACCAGAGATTGCAGTGCTTGGAAGGCCCAATCCGTGGGCTTCACATCAGACAGTTGAGATACAGAGGTAACTTGACCAATGGAGTTAGCAGACTTGCCTTCTTGGCTGTACTGGCTGACTTGGCTCAGCGCATCCACAGAAGTTGCTTGAGTTTCTGCCTTGGCAGCAGAGGTTCCAAGCAGCAGAGCCGCCGCCAGAACAGCAGGGCTAACCAGTAAAGAGTTCAATCGGATGTTTAGCATGTTTTTTCTCCTCACAACCTGTGTCAAAGATACTTTACACAGGGACATTTTTAGATCGGCAGTATTTCGCCAGACTAACCCAAAGTAGAGTTTGTTCTAACAAAACGTTGTGTCTAAGATCACAGTTTACCAGCAGCCTACCCGATTTGCTAACTTAGGCACACTAAACTTCAGCACTCCTAAGTTACTTTGTCGAGCAACAAATTTGGTTGAGCAACAAAGTGAGCTAAATCTAGATGACTGCCTACTCTCCTAGGATAACAACTTCATCCAGTTTTCTGGAGACAGCCTTTCCTAGCCTCTACCAAAAGATAGAAGACGCTTTACAAAGTGACACAGTGCGCAGTCTAAACAATATTCTTCCCAAAAATTCTTTCAAAAAACTATCCGCTCCCCCTAACCTAACTCAGTTGATTTAAGAGCTAGATATTAGGAGGAGCGGTCTAGCGGGTCTTCAGTGGATACCTTGACTGCCGGGAGAACCCCAAAGCAAACCAAGCGCCATTAAGACTCATTGGGTTTTTACAACCTGAAAGGACTTGTAATTAAGTTCAGTGACTTAACAAGCCGGGGATGTAAGACCCATGCTGGCCTAGCTTAGAGAACAGCCCCGGAACACAGCCGGACTACACCAAACTGACGACCCAAACGTTTACTACTATCTTGCATGGGCAACACCTCCGCTATTTGCTAAACAACAAATAATCTCAAAGACAAAAGCCAATAAAGCTTTGGCCTAAGGCATGAGGAACTCAAATCCTCTAAGTTCAACGTAGCACAGATTTTTGAATCAGCAAGGGGTGCCGGAGTCTTATTTCGTCTCAGACGTTCGTAACTCCCTTTCGGTTAAGGGACTGATCAAGACACTAACTCCGATCTCGAACCTTGAAATTCAGCCTGCTCAAAACGAAGAGGGGTCGATCGACCCCTCCTAAGGTAATAGCAATGTTTATGAACGATGGGATTAAGCTCGCTTGATCCCGGCAACCTTAAAATTCAAAAAACTGGCAAAATTTCCCACACCTTACAGCGCGTTACCTCGAGGCAGTACCTCTTCGGGGAAAGTAAAGTGTTCGTGAATCTGGTCTTGAGGAGCCATCCATGCACGGATCCCCTCGTTCAACAGAATGTTCTTCGTATAGA
>NZ_JBLZFX010000153.1:0-8725 GCF_050753345.1 Alkalinema pantanalense CENA528
GCCTCCCCCAGTTCCACCCTGCCTGCCACACCGATCGAACTTACCGCAAAACCCACCCCCCAAGCCTCGCCCGTAGACTTTGAAGATACCGCAGGCGTCTTCGGAGCCAAGGAAATCGCGCAACTATCGGCCTTGGGGGTTTTTGAAAAGACCACAGGTAAGTTCAATCCCCAGCAGCCCATTACCCGTGCAGAATTTTTGCGCTGGCTCGTTCGCGCTAACAACGCTATTTGGGACACCCAACCGGACAAAACCATTCGAGAAGCCACAGGCGGCAAAGCCACCTTTAGCGATGTCCCTGCTAGTCATCCCGACTTCCGCTACATTCAAGGGGTCGTTAATGCAGGCATTGCCGTGGGCTATGATGCCACCACGTTCAAACCCGATGAACCCCTCACCCGGGAACAAATGATCGCCATCAAAATCGGCCTCGACTACGGCGGCATCCCTGAACTCAAGGAGAAAAAACCGGGTACCAATGTGCTCTATGCCGATAGCAACATTCCGCCTTGGAGCGATCGCGATCGGATTTCGCCCAAATTCAAACCTGCGTTCCGCCTTGCCTACACCGATCCCCGTTACCAAGCCTTGGAAAACAAAAACTACTTCAAAAACGTGGAGCGGAGTTTCGGAGCCATCAAAACCCTCAACCCCCAAGCTCCAGTGACCCGACTAGAAGCGGCGCTTTGTGTGTCTCTCTTTGGAACCCATAGCATCTCTGATGAATTCCGTACGGCTGAACAAGCGCTCCAAGATCGTCAAAAGGCCGCTAAATCTGCCCCATAGCATCCTTTTTTCAGCCTGCAATATAATTTAATACTCAAGCTGATTGCCTCCAACACCAGTGGAGCAACGCTTACATCGCAACCAACCCTATACTGTTGACGATTGAGCATGCTCTATGGTGTTGCTTTCTTAAATAGCCAGGGCACTCTACAGTCAGCGAGCCTTGAGCGCATCACCCCAAAAGCCCCTTTGCATTACCCTTCAAGTCTCGCTTTAAGTTCGTCACGGCTAAATTATCCGGGTGGGTGCTGCAAAGAGCCGTAATGGCCAAAAGCTTCTATTTAACACAATCTAGTTCTTCGAGGTTTTCTATGGTGGCAGCCACGTCCAGAAAGGATTTTCGCCATGTTCGCCGAGCAACTGTTTTGAGAGACTCCTCCGGAGACACCATCAACATCGGCGGCTACCGTCCTGATAAAAAGAGCCGCAACGCCCAGAAATTTGGTTCCAGTCGCTTTTCCGCAGACGAGTTACCGGAGATTGTTGATCTGCGTCCTTTCATGACCACTGTGGAAAACCAGCGGAACTCCAACAGTTGCACAGCCAATGCCATGGCTGGAGCGTATGAATACCTCGAGAACCGCATTACAGGACAAGCGGGTGATGTGAGTCGTCTCTTCATTTACTACAACGCTCGCTCCCTAGACAGCGATCCGAGCAAGGATGAAGGAACCTATCTCTCGAACTGTGTCAAAGTAGTGCGTAAGTACGGAGCCTGTTCTGAGGAAACCTGGCCGTTTAACCTCAAGCGCATCGCCCAAAAGCCTCCGAAGTCCGCTTATAAAGAAGCGGTCAATTTCCGGATTGAGGACGCTGCTGCCGTTGACATTGATTTGGATACCATGCGGAGTTGCCTAGCTGAGGGCTATCCATTCGTTTTTGGCTTGCAATTATTTGAATCCTTCAATGGTGCTGGCGGTAATGGTGGCCTAGTGCCCATGCCGGATATTGACAACGAGAAACATGAGGGTGGCCACGCTATGCTCTGTGTGGGCTATTCTGATCCCGATCGCGTATTTGTTGTCCGCAATTCCTGGGGAACAGAATGGGGCGATGAAGGCTATTGCTACATTCCCTACGACTACATGACGGATACTGATCTCAACCATGACTGTTGGGTGATTCGGCAGGTGAGCGATGACTCGATCGATTTGAGCCGCGACATCCGCAAAAGTCGAAGTTCTCTGTTCGATCCCCGTAGAGCAGAAATGGTTACCGCTCTGCGCGTGCCAGGAGCCACCCATACCGCCAGTGGCATTGCACTCTACAACGAAGACTACACCTTCACCTACGAAGAAGAACTCGTTTACCTCTGCGACTCTTACATCAGCGTTACGGAGGTAGAAGATCTCGAAGCGCTGTACTACATGGAGTACGAAGAGGAGTACGAAGAGGAATACAGCGAAGAGTGGTACGAAGAAACAGAATACCTCTACGAAGAGGAGTCTGAAGAAGATTGCGAAGAGACTGAAGACAGCTACGAAGACGAATCTGAAGAAGAGTCTGAAGAAGATTACGAAGAGACTGAAGACAGCTACGAAGACGAATCTGAAGAAGAGTCTGAAGAAGATTACGAAGAGACTGAAGACAGCTACGAAGACGAATCTGAAGAAGAGTCTGAAGAAGATTACGAAGACGAATCTGAAGACTACGAGGAAACCGAAGACAGCTACGAAGAGGAAGGTGGTTACGAAGAGGAAGGTGGTTACGAAGAGGAAGGTGGTTACGAAGAGGAAGGTGGTTACGAAGAGGAAGGTGGTTACGAAGAATAGGAGCTTCTTAGCAAGATTAGAGAACTAAGCTCCTAGGCAAGCGACTGAAGGAATTGTTGGATATCCAGCCAACCACTGGTAACCACAATTCCTTATTTGTGTTGCAAAATCTGTGTTTACCAGTAAATTTGTATTTGACTAGGAATTAGATTGGGACAACAAAGCTGATAGACTTACGTCAAGCACGGAAATCATTCATCTGAGAACGTACTGAATCCTCAAACCACCTATCTTGCTCGGCCGAGCAAGATACTTCTCGGCAAAGCATAATCTTGTATTTATAGCTGCATTTGTCCATGTTCGCACAATGGCTTTCCTGGCCTGTCTGGCTAACCACACTTTGTATGATTGCTACAGGGGCTGGCATTATGGCTGGGGCGATCGTTCGCACCCGCCAGATTTTAGTGATTCTGCAACCCCAAAATCTACAAATTGGCTGGTGGATACAATTCACCCTAATGATTTCCTTTTTGGGAGGATATTGTTTAGCCCTCTATTTGGTATTTAAAGAATTGCTTCTCTGGATTCCAATCTTAATGGGACTGGTATTTTTCCTTGGCGCTTTTTTTGTGCTGTTTAGTGTCAACTTGTATTATCACACCCTACAACAATTATTAAAAATACAAAATGAATACCGTCAAGCCAAAGACTGGGCAGAAGCAAGTTTAACGCAACTAAACCAAGCAAAAATGCACAGTTTGGAACGGACAGTCGCAGGGCTTGCCCACGAGATTAATAATCCAGTGACATTCATTCATAGCAATCTAAGATTCGTAGAACAGTATTCCCAGGCACTCCTAGAAGGATTACAGATCTATCAAACCTATACGCCGAAATTGCCGTCTGCGATGACTCGTCAGGTAGAAAACTTAGATTTTCCGTTTATCCAGACAGATTTACCCCGTATTCTGAAATCTATTCAAGCAGGAACTGAAAGAATTCAAAGTATTATTAGCATATTGCGCAATTTTTCACGTTTAGATGAAGCAGATTATAAATTTGCTCACATTCAAGAAGGCATTGACAGCGCACTATTGGTCTTAAACGATCGCCTCCAACCGCAGAGCAATCACCCTGCCATTGCCGTTAATATTCAGCAAAGTCATTTACCAGCTATTTTTTGTAATCCTAGGGCCTTAAATCAGGTTTTTTTAAACCTAATTGAAAACGCGATCGATGCATTGCGATCGTCAAACCAACCGGCTCCCCTCATCGATATTCGTACCGAAATTTTTCACTCAGACTGGGTTCGCATCAGCATTAGCGATAATGGGAGTGGCATTAATCCCAGCATTCAACCTCGTATTTTCGATCCGTTCTTCACGACAAAGCCTATTGGCAAAGGGAGCGGCTTAGGGCTTTCCTTGAGCTACCAAGTCATCGTCAAGCACCACCGAGGCAACCTAACCTGCTATTCCCAACCCAACACTGGAACGACCTTTCACATTGAACTGCCGATCTAGCCCAATCGCACCTAACTTGCCATAGCCCGGTATTGACAACAAAATCCAGCAAACTCACCATCCAGCAAATTGCACAGCCGTGAGGAATGGTTCTCGATTTACGGTTTGGCTAACACCCCATTGAGGAAAATATCCGATAGCCCCTCGGCCATTTCCTGCAATTCCTTCGCCGAAGATCCCGGATCAGTAATCGTACTTTGGCTAAAACCCGCGATCGTAAACATTCCCAAAAATACACGGGCGACCAATCGCGCATCCATTTTGCGATAAATCCCCTGATCCATTGCTGTTTGGAAGAAAGCTTCCGCCACATCGGTCATTTTCTCAATCACTTCCCCTTGAATTCGATCGCGCAAATCCTCATGGAACTGCACTTCCATAAAGCAAACCCGTAACAGATCGGTGTTCTCCTGCAAATGCAGCATTCGCTTTCGCATCACCTGGGCAACGGCTTTATAGCTGGCCATCTCACTCAGTTCCGTCAGCAAGTCCGTTAGCAACTCAATCCAGCCCTGGGTAGCTACTTCGACTAAAATTGCTTTCTTGTGGGAAAAGTGACGAAACAGCGTTCCTTCCGCCACGCCTGCGGCCTCCGCTAAATCGCGCGTCGTCGTCCCATCAAAACCCCGTCGGGCAAACAGCTTGAGCGCCGCCTTGAGGATACGATCGCGGGTTTCTGCTTCTGCGGATACAGGACGTTGAAAAATCGTCATAGAACTCGTTCTCTAAGGCGGGAGCCGACCACCTGTCAAGATTGTGACGGGAAAACGCAAAGACTACCGTTAAGAATTAAGAATCATAGGATACAAAACAGCATTGAATGCAATCACCACATTTACCGACGACGCCACCAGAGGAACGCCGCCGCCCCTAGGGCCAATAAGGGCACAATCACCAACGCCAGCAGTGTCGTCCCGATCGCTTGCACACTCGTCACCGCCATGCGGCGATTTTTCATCTCCCGAGGCCGAATTGACAGGGTTTGGCCTTCGGCTTGGCTGAGCCAACTGACGGAATTAAGAAAGACATCCCCATTGAGCTGCACCCCAAAGTGGGCATCGCTGGCAAAACTAGAGTTGCCGAAGACCACTAAGCGGGCTTCCCGTTGGGTTCCGGGTGTGGGTGAAGGGCTAGGCAACGGAGAAGGACTGGGAGTGGTGCTAGCGGTAGCTGACGGGCTGGGAGAAGGACTCGGCGAGGCCGAGGGTGGCGGGGAAACGGTAGGGGATTCCGTCGGGGAGGGACTTGGCGAAGGCGAGGGACTGGAGATCGGCTGAACGTTGACTTGTCGGGACAGAGCAACCCCCAGGGGCAATGGGCCGGGTCGATCGTTGGCATCTTGCTTAACGGGCTTTTCCTTGAGATTGCTCTCCGCCCAGCTTTGGGAAGAGGTGAGAATGATGGGATTGGCTTGCACGCCCTCGATCGGCTTAATTTCCAAGGGACGGGCAAAGGGATAGAGGGAAATCCCGTTTTTAAAGTCCTTCGTAATGGGGTGTTCGCTGTAGTCCTGCACCACCGGCGAGGCTGGCCCATAGCCCAGCAATTGACCGGAACCCGATGCATCGATCGCCACCCGATCGTCCAGCAGAATCCCCCACTGATTCAACAACGGCGTTAGACCCGGTTGGGTTTCAGGATCCACCATGACTAAGAGATTGCCACCCCGATTCAAGTATTCCTCCAAGAGAGAAACTTCCTTCTCAAACAACGGTCGCTTGGGGCCTGCGATAGCAACCACCGCCGCATCATCGGGAATTTTTGCCGTCTGGGCCAAGTTCAGCGGCTCACTGACAAAGTTTTTACCTTGCAATTCCTTTGCCGCCAAGGCAAGACTGCCTTCCCCCGGTTCCAACGTCCGTTCCCCATGACCTTGCAGGAAGTAAACCTTGGGTTGCCGATCGCTGGTCGCTTGGATGATGCCGTTGACTAAGCGGGATTCCGAGAGACGTTGCTGTGCGCCGATCGATTGAACAAATTGATTGCGATTGCGGCTAGGCAGTTCGACATAAACATCTTTATTGTTGGCGTCATTTTTGACGTTAAATTTCTGGGCCAAGGCGGGATTGGCGTCAGGATCAACAAATTCAAAGGCGACATTAGGCGTTACCCGTCGGAAATTTTGCAGGAGATCTCGATCCTGGGGGTGGGGTTGCCGATCGAAGACGTAGACCGTCAGCGGTTGATTCAGCTTTTGCAACACCGCTTGGGTTTCCGGTGCCAGGGTAAAGAGCTGCGTTTCCGTCAAATCGACCCGCTGCACATTCCGCACTGCCACAAAGTTGACTAGCCCTAGGATCAGCAGGATTGCTAGAGTCGTAATCAGTGCATTGGTACCGACTTGGGTCGATCTCCGTTGCCAAAAGTTAGGTCGATCGGGATCCCCGTACTGACCGAGGAATAGTAACCAAATACCAATCAGAACGAGTCCTGCGATCGCTAATCCCGTCGGCAACGGCGTCCAACCAGAAAGAAAGCCTGCCGTCAATCCCGCAACGGTTAAACCAATGCCAAACCAAATGGCGTGTTTGAAGAGTTTGAAAAATGCCCTGAGCTTATCCATGATTGCCCGTTCACCCAAAATTGAGTCTAAAAGCTAACTTAAAATAATTCAGAAGATAAATTAGCGAAATACTAAGAACGCTGAAAACGAAACGCTTCGATCGATTGTGCCGTCAGAAAAACTCCCAGGAAGATGTAGCTACCAAATACCACTAAACTACTGGTATCCACAACGCCCAAAACCAGGTTGGTGTAGTGTTTTAGCAAGGAGAGATGACCCAGCCCCGTTCCAATTACCCCCGGAACCCGATCGGCGATCGTATCCATCAACCAGAGAACCACTAGTAGACCAAAAGTGGCGATCGCGGCGACGATCGTGCTGTCCGTTAAGGAGGAAATAAACATGCCTAAGGACAGAACTGAAGCGCCCAGTAGCAGTAAACCGAGGTGTCCCCAAAGAAACACTAGGGGTTGAATCGGAGGATTGGCAGTAGACAGCACGATCGCTTGATACACCATCAACGGCAACATCAGGGTCGCAAAAAAGGTCACTACCGCCAGCAATTTACCCACCGCCACCGTCCAGTTTGTAACGGGTGACGTGGCCAGCAGTTCCAGCGTGCCCCGTTTGCGCTCTTCGGTGTAAAGCCCCATCGACAGAATAGGCAGTATGAACAGCGCAATAAATCCTAACGTACTCAGAAACGTCCGAATTAGCTCATAGGCAAGGTCGATCGGCGGAAGTTGTCCTCCAGCTTGGACTTGCATGTCATAGATTTGGCCTTGGGCAATGATTCCGTTATCACTAAAGGTAATGATCGTAAAGAGGAAACCGCCAATGATCCAGAAAATAGCTGCAATCACATAGGCCCAAGGCGCAGCAAAATAACTTTGGAGTTCTCGACGGTAGATCGCCAGAATATTGGCCAGCAATACTTTCATCTAGGATTCTCCTGTCTGAGTTGACGTGATATCTGGTTCAGAATGGGCGGGGGAAGCATCATCAGGTAATGCGAGTTCTGCCTCCGAGGAAGTTTCTGACACCACCTTTTCCTCAGTTGTGAGTTGTAGGAAAACGTCTTCCAAACTGGCCTGTACCCGTCGCATTTCGTACAGACTTAGGCCGTTACTGACTAGCGCGATCGCCAGTTCTGCCCCAACTTCTTGGGCTTCAGCTCTTACCCGCCAATGGGTACGCGGATCTGAACTCTGACTAGCAGGCTGGAGTTGTTCTAATTCAGTGATGCCAGTAATTCGATCGAGGGCAAGTTTCACTCGATCGGGATCGCCTTCCACTTCCAACTCATAGGTAGATCCAGCAAACATCTGAGTGGTCAGCTCATCCGTGCGATTAGTGGCAACAACTCGACCCTGGTTAATAATGGCGACCCGATCGCAGGTCATGCTGACTTCCGGCAGGATATGGGTGGAAAGAATAACCGTGTGATCGCCTGCTAGCCCTTTGATTAAATTACGGACATCGATGATTTGCCTGGGATCCAGGCCAACAGTAGGTTCATCTAATATAATCACAGGCGGATCATGGACGATCGCTTGAGCAATGCCCACCCGTTGCTTAAAGCCCTTCGATAATTTACGAATGAGGGTTTTCCGCCGTTCTGTCAGGTTACATTTTTCCAGGGCATAATTTACCCGGTTTGCCCGATCGCCTGCACTGACGCCCTTAATACGAGCCACGAAATCTAAAAAATCCTCGATCGTCATCTCCAGGTACAACGGCGGATTTTCTGGCAGATAGCCGATGCGCTGCCGGACTTCCATGGACTGTTCGTGGACTTCAAAGCCCGCAATTTTTGCAGTCCCGCTTGTCGCTGGTAAATATCCCGACAGGATCCGCATGGTTGTGGTCTTCCCCGCCCCGTTCGGCCCTAGAAATCCCAAGATTTCCCCAGACTCCACGGAAAAGGTGATGTCCTGTATCGCCGCCGTTGCGCCGTAAAGTTTGCTGAGATGTTCGACTTCTATCATCTGACGATCGCTCCAGAGAAAGACTCCTCGCGGTCAGCAGGATAGCAAAATTTCGGCCCTTTCGACTACTTTCCGGGGTAATTGGTTACAGGGAGTGATGGGGGTATCTGCCTGCTTGACTGACAAAAGTATTGAGGAATAAAACGAAAGCGGGACGGGCGTTGGAGTCTGGTTTAGGCTAGAAGTTACCACACAACCAGTCGAACCATCATG